>NZ_BAAFHL010000027.1:0-37876 GCF_042849955.1 Chryseobacterium barbadense | reverse complement strand
CCAACGAATTATCATTTTATAGGAAATGAGATCATGACCTATCATTTAATCAATAATTCTTCAAGCGATTTTGCAAGAGGTTATATAGAGAATAAAGAAACAGATTACAACTACGGAGCCTCTTTCAAATGGAATATAGATACAGGAAATTTTAAAAATGATGTAAAGATCGGTTATGCGGGAGCTTCAAAAAGCAATACCAATCAGCAACAGAAATTTTTATTGAGGGTAGATGAAGCAGTGACCGGAAATAACGGTCTGGAAATGTATGGAGCGCTCTCTGACTGGTTTGATGGCTCTCATTATGTGCCGGGTGGAATCGGATGGCAAACGAGATCGCTTTATAGTAATGAAAAATACGAAGGGAAAGTAGACCAACACGCCGGATATGTTATGTTTGATACTCGCTGGAAAAACAAATTGAGGCTAGTATGGGGATTAAGAGCCGAGTATTTCAGATATAATTTGATTTCCCAACAGCTGGATCCTGATGATCCGCAGAACGTATATAAAGTGGCCATTGAAGATAAACCATGGCAATGGATGCCTTCAGTCAACTTTACGTACAGTCCGACTCAAAAAATTAATTTAAGGCTGGCTTATAACAGAATGGCGATTAGGCCTCAGTTTAATGAAAGAACAGGTTTGCCGTATTTTGATCCCATTGCAAACGGGCTGATTCATAATACGGAAATGGTATCATCTATAGTGGATAATTATGATTTCAAGTTTGAATGGTTTCCGGGACTGGGAGAAATATTTTCAGCAGGGCTGTATTATAAAAATATCGACCGGCCGATTGAAAGAGAAGGATATATTTCCAATGAAGGAAACCTGCATCTTTATAACGGAAATTCTAAAAATGCAAAATTGAAAGGATTTGAAGTAGAGATCAGGAAAAATCTGGGCTTTATTTCAGCGGATTCTTTTCTGGAAAAACTTTTCATCAACGGAAACTTTACCTATAACACTACGAAAGTGATCGCCTTTAAAGACAAAGCAAAAACAACGGATCAGGATGCTACCTACGAAGTAGAAAGACCTCTGTACGGACAAACTCCGTATGCATATAATCTGGGATTAATGTATGATGGAGAAAGATTGGGATTCAGCTTTTTATATAATGCAAAAGGAGACCAGTATATCACTGTAGGATATGCCTATAACGGGGAAGAAATACAAAGGCCATACGCTGTTGCCGATGCTCAGGTTGCTTATAAATTCCTGAGAAATAGAAATATGGAGGTGAAGCTTAACATCAGAAACCTTTTCAACAGGGTAAAAGAATATTATAACAATTACAACTCCTATTCTGTCTCAAAAGGCGGTGCTTTAGAAACGGAGAGAGAAATGTGGGAGCTTTTGCCGGGTGCAACCGATAAGTACGACAAGAATATTGATAAAATCTTATTCCGTGCTTATAGTGGAAGAATATTCGGGCTAAGTGTGAATTATACTTTTTAAGAATTATAAAAAACAGAAGAAAAGAGCTCAAAGTAATGCACAGGTTTCGGGACCCTGAACATGGATCGTAAAAAGTACTGATGATGCGCAACACGGTACAGATTCAAAAAAAACCGGAAGTCAATTGTTTTTCCCGGACAATTGGCAATATCATCGGGAAACTTTGCAGTGCAGCTCCTCCTGCATTGTTGAGGATAAAAAACAACCAAATCGCAGAAATATAGAGGAGGATATTTCTAAATATTAAAATGGCTAAAATAAAAACAGCCGGATCATTCTAAAAATTGTAACAATGAAAAAACTAACTCTAATCGCTGTAGCAGCATTATCGCTTACTGCTTGTCAACATGATTCTTTAACAGATTCTTCATCTCCATTCGATATGAAGCCGACTTCTGCTGAATATATTACCGCTTCTGCACTTCCTGTAACTACCGTTAGTACAGATATTACAACAAATACGACCTGGAGCGGGGTGATAGAACTTGATGGAAACATCGCTGTGAAAAATGGGGCAACACTTACTATTCAGCCGGGAACATTCATTAAGGCTAAGCCAAACGCTGCCGGAGAAGGAAGAGGTGTCCTGATCATTACCAAAACAGGTTCAATCAACGCTACAGGTACAGAATCTCAGCCTATTATCTTTACAAGCTATAAATTATTGGATGGTGATGAAAATACACCTCCCAATCCGGGGGATTTCGGAGGAGTTGTCTTATTGGGAGATGCTCCTACCAACGTTCCAACAACTACAACGGTAGAGGGTCTTCCTACCAATAATCCTGAATTCTATTTCGGAGGAACAAATTCCGGGCATAGCGCAGGAATCATGAAATATGTTCGTATCGAATTTGCAGGTTATGATTTCGAAGGTCCAAATTCGGGAAATGAAGTGAATGCTTTAACGTTAGCAGGAGTTGGAAGTGGTACTACTATTGATCACATCCAGGTTTCTTACGGGCAGGATGATTCTTTTGAATTCTTCGGAGGAACTGTAAACGCTTCAAACCTTGTTTCTTTTGCTGCGGAAGACGATAATTTCGATTTTGATAACGGATATACAGGTACCATTACTTGTGCGCTTTCTTTAGCGGATTCTAATTCTTCACATACTGTAAGTGGTGGAGTTTCTGATACTAATGGTATCGAGTTGGATAACAACGCAGGAGGAACTTCTACTGCATTGCTGACTCACCCGGTGATTAACAATCTTACAATCGTAGGGCCTAGTACGAATGTGCTTTCTTCGGCTCCTAGTGTAGGGGCGGCGTACGAAAACGGGATCCATATCAGAAGAAACGGTAGATTAACATTAAATGATGCTGTAGTTACAGGATATCCTGTAGGAATTAAAGTGGAAGGTTCAGGTTCTGAATTATCTTCAGCATCCAATTACAGCTCAATTAAAGTACACGGATTTACAACTGCTGTTACAGGGGCTGGAACATCTGGAATTCCTGCAGCTAACTTGTTAACAGGGACACCTGCAGCTGCTTGGGGAATGACTCAGCCATTCTTTAACAACGGAGGTTGGAATATATCTCCTAGAAACTGTGGTGATTTCCAAGGTTTATGGACAAAATATGACTTCTCAATCGTAGAGTAAAAATTAATTGCAGGGATGACGGCAATTGTCATTCCCTGCTTTTTTTAAATGACAATCATTGATATTATGAAAAAAATACTTTTATCATCTATTATGCTGGTATCAGGTTTAGTATCCGCACAAAGCCTGGTATGGAGCAATTCTTTTGACTCTTCCGCTGATATGCAGGGCTGGACCTTTCATGACCTGAACAGCAACGGGAACGGATGGGTGCAAGGCCCAAACATTTATTATAACGGAACGAGTCTGGTCTATGGTACATCAGGAACCCTTCGTTATTCCATCAACCTGGTTCCTTCGGGAAATGCCACAGGATTTGCCACAGAAAATGATTGGGCTATTTCTCCTAAAATAGACCTTACAGGAGCTGCGGGAACAATTACATTGGCCGGATATATCGGCAGACAGAGATCCACACATACCAGTGTAAGCAGGGATGTTTATATTTTTGTAAGCACACCCCAGAAAGAAGTTCCCGAAATCTCTGATTTTCAACAATTGGCAACGGCGGCTCAAAATGCAGGCGGAGCGTATAAACTCAGTGCTACAACGGCCAACTTACCTTCGGATCTTACCCAGTTTGCAGAATCCTTGGTAGATATTTCCGCTTTTGCCGGAAAAAAAATTTATATAGGTTTATGGTCCAACAGGATAACATCCGGTGCGGCATCTAATTCTCAGAATATCAACATTGATGAGATGGCTATTTTTGCCTCAGTTCTCCATACAAATGATGTAAAAGCATCCAAAAACCTTACTCAAATAGCAGAAAACCCTGTAACAACATTATTGAGTCTGAAACTGAATCCGGGATTGAAAGAAAACAAGACCCATATTGTTGTTTATAACCTTGCCGGACAAAAGGTTCATACCGTACCATATTCAAGAAATATGAATGTAGAGGCATTATCATCCGGAATTTATATCGTTGAAGTATCTGATGGAAGCATCACTGAAAGATTGAAATTTATTAAAAAATAATGACTAAGCTACTAAGATTGGATGAAAATTTTGTGCAAAATAAAGATGAAAGATCTTTAATAATAAGCAATAGAAAGCCTAACCGGTATAGTTTTATAATGTGCAATTGCCCCGTATATAGTGAGAGGGCGGGGTAACATTTCTAAGTTTTAATTTATAATTTAAATAGCATACATGAAAAAGCTTATAGCATTTATTCTGTTGGCCACCCTGTTTTCCTGTACGGATACCGTAATGCAGCCGTATGATAAAGTACAAAAACCCGCTTCGATCAATATTAAAGGATATTCCAAACCGGATGTGCTTCAGCTGAGGCTGAACGGATCACCTGTATCGATTAACGGAAGTACTTCTTATACCAATAAAATAGAGACTCAGCTCAATTTTGTACTAGGCGAGGGGGAAACGGATGAACTGGCAATCTATAATCATGAAACCGGAACCCAGATAGCCCAATACAAAATCGCATATGATAATATCAGTCAATATAAAGACCTCTATTTCTTTAACCTGCCTGGGATTTTCCTGCAAACGTATGCCGTAAAGCCACAGGTGAATCTGGGGAAAGTAGGCTTTGAATTTATTTTCCCTAATCTGGGTGAATATTCAGGTTCCTCACTTCAGGAAGTTAAAGGAGTTTTAAAAAGAGAAAATGGAGTGGTCTTAGCTGAGTTTGACAATATCGGGAAAAACAACTTCACGACCGTAAAAATATATAATTATTTCAGCGCTACGGCACCAGTATATTTGGAATTATACAAGCCCGGAACCATGGAGCCTTATACCGGTACCAATCTCATCAAAGTTAAGATAAAACAGGACATTGGAGCCAATATGATTGTGCTTCAGGAAAAAATGGAAAATGGAGTACCCGTCGTTAAAGGCGAAATAGATATTGTTGATTATCTCTAAAAGTACGGAATCATAACAGATAAGATTGATGAAGAATTTTTGTAAGCTACAGATAGTGATGCTGATCACAATCTTAACCCTCTCCTGCAGCAACAGGGATCAGGATATTCCGGGCTTTCCGGAAGGAAGTACGGAATATGTGAATGCTTGGGTTCAGGACAGCATGAGACGATATTATTATTGGGCGGATCAGATGCCGGCTAAGCCCGATTACCATCTGCCGGTAAAAGATTTTTTTAAAAGTTTATTATCTCCCCAGGATCGCTTTTCATTGATTGTCAATACGGAAGATTCCTCAACCTATCCCCGCACCGTGCGGAATATGTATGGTTTCGATTTTACAGTTCTTCAATTGCCAAATGCAGAAGTGGTTACAGTAATAAAACTTGTGCTTAAGAGCTCACCTGCTCTAAATGCAGGCCTGGAAAGGGGGATGATCATTAAAAAGATTAATGGCCAGGCGATTACAGCATCCAATGTTGAACAGTTAACTTCTTCCATTCCGGATCATACTGTTCTTGAGCTGACTGTCGGGAATTGGGTGAATGGTTCTGTGATGAATGAAAAAAATATTACGGTGTATTACGGTTTCTCATTCGAACAGCCCATGATGTCCAAAATTTTTGAGAAAAACGGTAAAAAAACAGGGTATCTTTATATGTATGATTTCCGGGATGGAATGACACCAGCTCTCAATCAGAAATTTTCCGAACTGAAAGCGGCAGGCGTTCAGGAGCTGATCCTCGATCTCCGTTATAATTACGGAGGTTCCGTTTCTTCAGCGGCAGCGCTTTGTTCATTGATTCCTTCAGGAATATCGGCTAACTCCCCATTTATTCTCTACAAAGGAAATAAAAATGGCGGCGAAGTGAAGAGAACATTTTCCCAACAGATGGCGTATGACTCCAACGCTCTCGATTTCAATACGCTTCATGCCAATGCTCTCGGATTAAATAAAGTGTATATTATTACCTCAAACAGTACGGCATCAGCATCGGAAATCGTGATCAATAATCTTAAACCTTATATGCAGGTTATTCAGGTAGGTGAAACTACCTTGGGAAAAGATATGGCCGGATTTGTCATTGATGATAAAAGAAAGCCCAGAAAAATTTCATGGCAGATCCACCCGGTTATTTATAAAGTATTTAATGCCAACGGCCAGGGGAACTATAACTACGGAATCACTCCACAAACGGTAGTGGATGAATACGCCGCATTGCCATTGCTGCCCCTGGGAGATCCGGATGAAACCCTTATTGCCTCTGTCTTGAATAAGATCTATTATAAAGCTGTAACTACGGAATCGCCAGATAAAAATACCGTAGTTTTATTTCAAAGCGATTTACCTTTAGAAATGGGAAAGTAATATTTTAAATAATAATGCCATGCAGGGAATAGAGCCTAAATTTCACAGCAGCCTTATAGATCGTATGAAGTATTATCGGGATTTATTAAATGAAATAGATAATGAATGCGATAACCGGTCTTCTGATTTCATCTCTCAAACCTCAGAGCTGGATGAGCTCTACGATGATTATCTGATGAATAAAAAGAAACTGGAAAACAGTATTAGAAATTACAGGCAGCATCATCTTGATTTACGCAAACTGGTGACTGCCGGATTACGGGAATTGAGAAAAAAAGTGAAGCAACAGTAATATTTATCAATAATATAAATTTCTTAACAGTAAAGACTTAAACCTAAGGTTGAGTCTTTTTTTTATGCTCATATTTCAGTATTGCTTGCTTTATATTGAACCAGATATATTATCTTTTTGTAATATGAAAAAAAACAAATCTCTTATGGTTGAAATATTTTATTTTTATTTCTATATTTGCTTAAAATTATATAATTATAACTATTTATAATTATAAATACACAAATTGTAATAAATTATTTCTAAGAATAAAAATATAACTATTGACATTAATAGTTGTTTAGTAATTAATATCAAATTATCTTTATTATTAAAAATATAGCAAAATACAATTACTCAGCTTTAAGCATAGCCAAAATTGCATTATATCCTAATATATAAGCGTTTGGTTATAAAATTTCCCTCATATAATTCAATACTGTCAACACAATGAAAAATGTAATGCCCTCTAACCTAACCCCTTTTGCAGAACCTTCTCTAGGTTCTCAAACTAATGGTTCTTCCGTTAAAAGTATTTGGTCATTTAATGAAATGACTATTAAAAAATCGTTACCAAATACTATTTATCATTAAATACATAACAAAAATAATTACTTTTATTCCGCTTTAATGAACAGTCGCTTAATAAGCGTTGTTTTGGGATTTCTGTTATCATTCAATATCTAATGCCATGAAAAACTTAACCATTATCGGGTTGACGCCTTTTGAAAAGCCGGACGTCTCTCTTATGCTTAAACTGCATCAGGCGGGAGCATTTCCCGTTCTTAGTTTAGGATACGAGTCTGCATCTGCTCAGGAAGCACTCAATCAGCTTGAACACATTGATATACCTTCTTATGGTATTTCATTTCCCAATAATCAATTAGCCTCCCTTTCTATTCCAAAAAAAGTAAGCCTTATCATTCTTCCGTTTGGTATTGATCTCTCTATCGATCTTCCGGTTATATATCAGGTAAGGAGTTTAGAAGAAGCCAAAAAAGCTGAACAATCAGGCGCAAAAGGGATCATTATAAAAGGAAACGAAGCCGGCGGATGGGTCGGTTATGAATCCACGTTTGTATTGTTTCAGCGCATTATCAAAGAAATTCAAAGCATCCCTATCTGGATACAAGGAGGGGTTGGAATTCATACTGCGGCGGCGGCGAAAGCACTGGGAGCAACCGGTGTGGTATTGGATAGCCAGCTCGCCCTTTTCCCTGAAAGTTCAGTTCCGAAAGAGATCAAAGACCTTTGCTCAAAGCTCAATGGAACAGAAACTAAAATAATTGCCGATCATCGCGTATTGGTAAGACCGAATTCACCTTCATTACCGGAAAATATAAGGGCTAAAGAACTTGCAGCCTATTTTACAGACTTCGACATCAGCAAGAATTATATCCCGATGGGGCAGGACGTTTCCCTGGCCACAAATTTATATGAAGATTTTAAAACCCTGAAAAGACTGGTTTTCGGGTTGAAAGAAGCGATGTTTGGCCATCTGAAACAGGCAAAAGCCCTTCAGGTAATTGATCAGGAAAATACATTAGCTAAAGATCTTGGTTTACGCTATCCTATTGCACAGGGTCCAATGACCCGTGTAAGTGATGTTCCTTCATTTGCCAATGCGGTAGCAGAAGCAGGAGCTTTACCGTTTGTAGCTTTATCTTTGTTGAAAGGTGACCAGGCAAAATCATTGGTAACGGAAACTAAAAAGCTGGCAGGTGAAAAAACATGGGGAATAGGTGTTCTGGGATTTGCACCTCAGGAGCTGAGAGATGAACAAACATCCTATATCCTGGAAGCCAAGCCTCCTGTAGTGTTGATCGCCGGGGGAAGACCTGCACAAGCCAAAGTTTTCGAAAAAGCAGGAATAAAAACATTTTTACACGTTCCATCTCCCGCATTGCTGGACATTTTCCTGAAAGAAGGGGCTACTAATTTTATATTTGAAGGCCGTGAATGCGGAGGTCATGTTGGCCCGCTTTCAAGTATGGTCCTTTGGGAAAAGCAGATCGAACGTATCTTAAAAGAAGATCATCCCGAAAATATCAGTATATTTTTTGCAGGCGGGATTCACAATGCATTTTCAACGGCATTTGTCTCTGTTATGGCTGCACCGCTGGCTGCAAGAGGCGTAAAAGTGGGAGTATTAATGGGGACTGCCTATCTTTATACACATGAAGCAGTATCCTGTGGAGCTATTCAGGAAGAATTCCAGATACAGGCCATGCAGGCAAAAGATACTGTTTTGCTGGAAACAGCACCCGGACACGAAACACGTTGTCTGAATACAGCATTTGCCCAACATTTTAACACCGAAAAAGCCCGGCTTTTGAAAGCCGGAACAGATAAAAAACTAATCTGGGAACAACTTGAAAAACTAAACGTTGGGCGCCTTAGAATTGCAGCTAAAGGAGTAGAGCGTCAGGGGGATCAATTAGTCAATATTCCTGTTGATGAACAGCTAGAGTTAGGGATGTATATGATCGGACAGGTGGCAACGATGCATGACCAGGTGATCTCCCTTGCAGAGCTTCACCAAAATGTAAGTATTGATAATAACGAATATATCAAACAGGCCCTATTGCCGGAAGAACCTGCATCACCAGAAAAACCCCTTGATATAGCCATTATCGGGATGGAATGCATCTTCCCGGATGCCAGAAACCTGGAGGAATACTGGCGCAATATTATCCTTGGAAAAGACAGTGTCACAGAAGTCCCTGATGAAAGATGGAATAAAGATCTTTATTACCACCCGGATTCTAACGAAGCAGACGTTTCCCATTCCAAATGGGGCGGTTTTATCCCTAAAATTGATTTTGATCCGTTAGCATTTGGTATTCCCCCGCAATCCCTTGCCGCTATTGAGCCTACCCAATTATTAACGTTATTGGTTGCTAAACGGGCGATGGAGGATGCAGGATATGGAGAAAAACAAATCAACAGAGAAAATATTTCTGTCATTATCGGGGCAGAAGGCGGAAACGATCTTGCCAATAGCTACAGCTTCAGAGGATATTATAAGCAAGTATTTGGGGAACTTCATGAAGAAGTGAAAGAAGCCTTTCCACACACTACGGAAGATTCATTCCCGGGAATTTTAGCCAATGTCATTGCCGGAAGAATTACCAATAGACTAGACCTTGGCGGAAGAAACTTTACCGTAGATGCGGCTTGTGCTTCTTCATTGGCAGCGATAGATCTGGCTTGCCAGGAACTGGTTTTAGGAAAATCAGATATGGTTCTTGCTGGTGGAGCAGACCTCCATAACGGCATCAATGATTATCTGATGTTTTCCAGCACCCATGCGCTTTCCAGAAAAGGAAGATGTGCCACATTCGATAGTGAAGCAGACGGGATTGCTTTAGGAGAGGGGGTTGCTATTCTTGTATTAAAACGATACGAGGATGCTGTACGTGATGGAGACCGTATTTATTCAGTCATCAAAGGAGTAGGAGGGTCCAGTGACGGAAAAGCACTCGGATTGACTGCACCAAGAAAAATAGGTCAGGTAAGAGCCCTGGAAAGAGCCTACACTCAAGCGGGAATCAGCCCTGCATCAGTAGGTTTAATTGAAGCTCATGGTACCGGAACTGTCGTTGGAGACAGAACGGAATTGAGTGCATTGACCAATTTATTCAGCTATTCAGGAGCTATACCCGGACAAACCCACTTAGGTTCTGTAAAAACACAGATCGGGCATACCAAATGTGCTGCCGGATTAGCAGGCCTTATCAAAGCTTCTTTAGCCGTATATCATGGAGTGAAGCCTCCAACACTTCACCTTCAGCAGCCTAATGCTTATTATAATCCTCAAACCAGTCCCTTTGCCTTTCATGCGGAAAGCGGATTGTGGAGTGAAAAAAAGCGTTATGCAGGGATCAGTGCATTCGGATTCGGGGGGACTAATTTCCATACCGTCATTGCCAATCATCCTAAACAGGATGACTTTATTGCATTGTCATCCTGGCCTTCAGAGCTGTTTGTATTTAGAGGCAAAACGTATGAAGAAGCAAAAAATCAATTGATTCAGGTGAAATCTTTGCTGGAAATCAATGATGGAATTTCTTTAAAAAATATCGCTTATAGTCTTGCCGTAGGTTCGGAAAAGCCGATTCAGCTGAGCATCGTTGCAGATACATCGGAACATCTGATCATGAATATCGAACTAGTGCTCGCCGGAATTGAAAATAAAGATACCTACACAGTCAATAAAAAAGAAGGAAAAATAGCCTTCCTATTCCCGGGACAAGGCAGTCAGCGCATTAATATGGCCCGTGATTTATTCGTTGCTTTCCCGGAAATGCGAAAGCTCATCGATTCATATCCTGAATTAGAGAAAGTGGTTTTCCCTTCAGCTACTTTTGATGAGGCTGCATTAAAGCAACAAAAAGAAACGATTAAAGACACCCGTTTAGCACAGCCATTATTGGGAATTGTAGATTTGGCACTAGCTAAATTCCTTCAATCCCTCGGAATCATTCCGGATATGCTGGCAGGCCACAGCTATGGAGAATTGCCTGCTTTATGCTTTGCAGGAGTATTTGAAGAAGAAAAGCTTGTTGATTTAAGCATTCAAAGAGCTCAATCCATTTTGGATTCTGTGGAAGGTGGTGATCCGGGCTCTATGATTGCGGTAAGTGCCACGAAAGAAACCCTGCAGCCGATTTTAGCCCAGGTAGAAAACTGTTATCCGGTTAATTTTAATGCTCCTACTCAGTGTGTAGTGGCAGGAAGTACAGAATCCATCAGCAGATTGATGGAAGTGTTGAGAGAAGAAAAGATCTCAGCAAAGAAACTGGAAGTAGCCTGTGCATTTCACAGTCCGTTGTTAGCAAAATCCAAAGATTTATACAAAGCTGTTTTACAGGATGTTTCATTCAGTGAAATGCAAATCCCGGTTTGGTCTAATACCACGACGGCAATATATCCTGCGACAACTTCAGAAATAAAAGAAAGACTGGCCGATCATTTGGTACAGCCTGTAAGATTCGTTGAAGAATTACAGGCGATGTACGAAGACGGAGCAAGAATATTCATTGAAGTAGGGCCTGGAAAAGTATTAACGGGATTAACGAAATCCTGTTTAGATCAGGATCATGTAACCCTGTTTGTCGAAGACAACAACCGTAATAAGCTTAGCCACCTGCTTTCTATGCTTGCACAATATTTGGGAACAGGTCGGGACTTTAATATCGCCAAGCTTTTCGAAGGACGTAATGTCCAATTCATTCAAATCGATCAGCCGGAATTATACGAAAAAAGCCCTGCGATCTGGCGTGTGAACGGGCAGGCTGCTCATCCGGCTACAGGCGCACTTCCTGCCAATGGTGCATTACCCATCATCAATCCAATTCAAATGAACAACTTTACTAATAACCAGAACCCTGTAACTGAAAGTCAATCTAACACAGAACGCATGTTACAGGAATATTTGAATAGCATGAAACTCATGATCCAGGCACAACGCGATGTGATGCTTTCTTTCCTGGGACAAAATCCGCAGGTAAATCAGGCTCCTGTTGTGTATGCTTCACCAGTTACAGCCCATTCAAATACTCAGGCAACCATTGTTTCCAGTCCACTGAATGACGGCGCTGAAAAAACGGTTTTCATTCCAGAAAAGCAGGCTCCTGTAAAAGATATTAAAACCCTGCTGTTACAGGTAGTAAGCGATAAAACAGGCTATCCGCACGAAATGTTAGGGATGGAAATGGATTTAGAAGCGGATTTAAGCATCGATTCCATTAAAAGAGTGGAAATCATCGGAACCCTGAAAGCGGAATTAGGTTCTTTTTCTTCCAATACTGCCAATGAAGATACCATTATGGAACAATTGGCCGGAATTAAAACATTGAACGGTTTAGTTTCCTGGTTAACGGAATATTCAGGAACTTCCAACACAACAGAAAAAAAGGTCACTGTAGAAACAGTACCATCAAACATACAAAATCAATCTACCTTCTCTCTTGAAGAGCTTCAGACAGCTATTCTGAATATTGTAAGCGATAAAACAGGCTATCCTAAAGAAATGTTAGGTTTAGACTTAGATTTGGAAGCCGATTTAAGCATTGATTCCATCAAGCGTATGGAAATCATCGGTGAGCTTAAAACAAAAATCGGTTTTGGCGGCGATGTAGAACAAGCTGATGACCTCATGGAAAAACTGGCCGCCATTAAAACACTGAACGGATTGGCTTCCTGGATCAACGAAATAAGTGGAAACAATACACCCGAACCGGAACAAAATGCCTTATCACGCCTTCGTTTCGATCTGACGCCCACAGATGTTTATTTAATTGAAAATACTGAAATACTACAGGGAAAACGTTTCGCGATCACTCAAAACGATAACAGCCAGACTGTAGACATCAAAAATGAGCTTGAAAAGCATGGCGCTGTTGCAGAATTGATTGATTCAGACAAAGACCTTTCTGAGTTTGACGGATTGATCATCCTCGATCTATTCTCATCTTCCGCAAAGCATGATATTATCGATCACGTTGATCTCATTAAAAAAATGGATTTAGATAAAGCTCAGTGGATCTATCTGATTTCCGATATTCCGGCTCATGTCCAGGAATTGACAGATACTACACTTTTACGCCATTACAAAGGACATCCGGGGCTTTTTAAAAGCTTGGCCAGAGAGTTTGAACAGACCAATTGCAGGTTGATTAGTCTGACCTCTCCCCAACAGATCGAGCAGATCGCGGAGATCGCTTTAAAAGAAATTTTAACCACCGATAAACCTGCTGAAGTCATTTACAAAAATGACCAGAGACACAAAGTGGATATCATTCCATCACCGTTATCCAACAGTTTGGAAGAGGCTCATATCACATTAGATCAGGAATCGGTTGTTTTAGTTTTAGGTGGCGCACAGGGAATTACCTCTGAGTTGGTAAAACACATGTCACAGGCTTATCCCTGTACCTATATTTTGGTGGGAAGATCGGCAGATCCCAGAAATCAGGCTGTCAAGAATAACAAACTGGAAGCATTGAAAACGAAAGAAGAGATAAGAGCATATCTTATCAAATCCGGAACATTCACTTCACCTTCTGAAATCGAAAAAGAAACCATAAAAGTTTACAAAAACAACCAGATCCTGCGCACGATCCGTGATATGGAGCAATTGGGCAATACCATTGTGTATCAGTCATTAGATCTTTGTGACGAAAACGGGTTATCAGAATTAATCAACAGCATCTATGAAAAATACAACCGCTTAGACGGTGTAATTCATGGAGCGGGTCTGTTAGAAGATAAATTATTCAAACAGAAAACCACAAGCTCTTTCGGACGTGTGTTTGATACCAAAGTGAAACCTCTACGTGTACTGGCAGAACAGCTTCGTACAGACTGTCAGTTCGTCGTATTGTTCTCAAGCATCGCTTCGGTGTACGGAAATAAAGGACAGACCGATTACGCAGCCGCTAACTCCGTATTGGATGATTACGCGAATGCTTTGAACAAAAAATTAAAAGGAAAAGTCATTTCCATCAACTGGGGTCCGTGGAAAGGAGCCGGAATGGTTTCGCCAACTTTGGAAACAGAATACGAAAGAAGAGGGATTTCATTAATTCCATTGGATCAGGGGAAAGAGATTTTCCTGAACGAAATCAAATATGGAACCGAAAGTCAGGTACTAATCATGTCCGGAACTAACTGGTAATCTCTGGGATACTATGAAGAAAACAGATGTTGCCGTAATTGGTTTATCCTGTGTCTTTCCGGGCGCAAAGGATGCCCAAACTTTCTGGCAGAATATTATCAATAAAGTAGATTCTACCCAGTTGGCTCCTGCCGATCGTATCGATCCTGTTCATTTCAGTGACGAAACGAATCCCGTTGACCGCTTTTATTGTCAGCGAGGCGGATTTATCCCTGATTATGAATTTGATCCCACTGCTTTCGGTATTTTACCGCTAGCGGTTGAAGGTACGGAACCCGATCATTTATTAACCCTCGATCTGGTTCAGAAAGCCTTGGATGATGCCGGCATTTTTCAGAAAAACATTTCACTGGAAAAAACGGGAATCATTATTGGAAAAGGAAATTATACCGGACCCGGCGCCACCCGGGCCATTGAAATTGTAAGAACCGGAGAACAGATTTCCTCTTTATTAAAAGAATTATTACCCGATGTTTCTCCATCAGATATCGAAAAAGTAAAACACGCTTTCCAGGAAAGAAAAGGACGTTTCGCCGCCGATACCGCGATGGGGTTAATTCCCAATCTGGTAGCCTCTTTAGTAGCTAACCGCTTTAATTTGGGCGGGGTGGCTTTTACCGTGGATGCAGCTTGTGCAAGTGCCTTGTTGGCAGTAGATCATGCGGTACAAGAATTGCAAAGAGGCCGTTCAGACATCATGATTGCGGGCGGAGTTCATACCGGGCAAAACGCAGCTTTCTGGAGTATTTTCGCCCAATTGGGGGCTTTGTCCCGTCAACAGCAGATCAAACCTTTCAGCAGTGATGCAGATGGCTTATTGATCGGTGAAGGCTGTGGTTTTGTCGTATTGAAACGATTGGAAGATGCCGTTCGTGATCAGGACAACATTTATGCGGTCATCAAAGGAGTAGGAGTAAGCAGTGACGGTAACGGAACCAGTGTGATGAGTCCTTCTGTGAAAGGTCAGTTGAAAGCTTTACAGCAAGCTTGGGCGAATGCGGATTTAAATGAAAATCAAATAGGTTATATCGAAGCTCATGGAACAGGAACACCGCTTGGAGATAAAACAGAATTACAGACCCTCGCTCAATTCTTCGGAAAAGAAGAAGATGCTCAAATCGCAGGCATTGGTTCTGTAAAATCCAATATAGGACACGCCATGCCCGCTGCAGGAATGGCAGGATTAATAAAAACCTGTCTGGCTTTGCATCATGATACATTACCTCCAACATTGTATTGTGAAAACCCGACTCCGGATATGCAGAACACCAGGTTCGAACCGGTACAGGAAGTCAAAAGCTGGTCAAAGACCGGATTACCAAAAATAGCAGCAGTGAATGCTTTCGGGTTTGGTGGAATTAATGCCCATGTAGTGCTGGAAGGTTATGACATGCCTAAAAAAGACAAGGTTATAGTTTTAGCCAGACCAACACATGAAGAATTATTATCAGCATTACAAAATAATGAAACAACGGTAGGAGAAGGGAATTTCCGTGTGGCGATTTTCGATCCAAGTCCTGCAAGAATTGAAAAAGCAACAAAAATAGTTGCCAAAAATAATCCTTGGCGCAACAAACAGGATATCTGGTACACCAATACGCCTCTATTGCAAAACGGAGAAAAAGTGGCCTTTGTATTCCCCGGATTAGACGGATTGGCAAAAGGTGAAGTGGAAAGTGTAAGCCGTTATTTTAATATTTCAGCACCCATAGAAACCGAAGGGGAAGGATTATTAAATGATGCTTTGACCATTTTCAATAATTGCAGTATCATCGACCACTCACTAAAAAAGCTTGGAATTATTCCCGATATGAACGCAGGACACAGTTTAGGAGAATGGCTCGCCGGTTATTCTTCCGAATTGGCGGAAGTAAACTCTGTAAAAGCCCTCATTGATGTTTTAAACCCTGAAACTTTTGAATTAAAAGATTCCAAGTTTATTGCAATAGGAGCCGGAATTGAAACCATTCAACCAATTATTGAAGAAATTCCGGACGTTTATATTTCCAATGACAACTGTCCGAATCAGGTGATTCTTTGTGGAAGCAATACCGCGTTGGATAAATTGGTTCCGATCTTGAAATCAAAACAGATATTTCATCAGATTTTGCCTTTCCAATCAGGCTTTCACTCACCGTTTATTGCTGATAAATTAGAGGTGATTCTGGCAGGAATGGAAAAAGCACAGTTCCAGCAGACAAAAATTCCATTATGGTCGGCAACGACATTAGAGCCGTATCCAAGCGATCAGGAATCCATCAGAAAACTCAGCGCGGAACATCTTGTTGAGCCCGTTCGTTTCCGTGAGCTTACGGATAAGTTATATGAAGAAGGCGCAAGAGTCTTTATCCAGGTGGGAACAGGCGGATTAATGGGCTTTATTGATGATACCCTGAAAGGGAAAGCATTCAGCACCATTGCTTCGAGTGTTCCTACACGTTCTTCACTGGCGCAGTTACAACGCGTGGTGGCTGCTTTATTTGTGGAGGGGAAGACAGTGGCTCTTGACTTTTTAGAGCTCCAAAACTCTTCTCCAAAAGCAACCGGAAAAGGAATAAAGCTGGAACTGGGCTCACCGATTATCCGTGATTTTAAAGAAATCAAATCGTTGGCAAAATCAATGGAAGCCCCGAAGCAAAATATTGCTGCTACCGTGGCAAAATCAGGGCATCCGCTGATACAGGCGTTCCAGGATAATATTACAGATATGATCCGTATGCAGGAAGAAGTCCTGACCTTATTTCAGGATCGTTCTGCAACTCCCGTTCAAAATGCTGTGCTTCCAAAAATACAGACGCATGTAAGCAAAAATTTTGAGAAAACTTTACGGGTGACGTTGGAAACGCATCCCTATTTGATCGACCACAGTTTATTGAGACAACCGAAAGGCTGGACTGAAGTGGCCGATATGGAACCCGTGATTCCGATGACCATGATTTTCGAGCAATTGGCAGAAATCGCACAAGCTGAAATTCCGGGAAGCCAGGTTCATAAAATTATGAACGTAAGTGTTTTTCAATGGATGAATGTGGCAAAACCTTTCGAAAAAACCGTCAAAGGAGAATGGAAATCCACCCACCATGCTTATCTCGATATTGAAAATTTTGCCAATGCAGAAGTTCTGCTAACCTCTACGGCGAGACCCAATCCTACCTTCACCCTTTCCATTGGCGATGTGCTGCCTATCGAAAGGACACCCGAAGAAATCTATGATAGGCACATGTTCCATGGAGAACAATATCAGGGAATTACAGACGTTTCAAAAGTAGGAACAAAAGGGATCATCGGAAAAATCAAAGGAAACGGCGGAAAAGGCTCTCTGTTGGACAATGCAGGTCAATTATTCGGGCTTTGGCTGCAACTGACGTTAACGAAGGACAGAATTGCTTTCCCCGTAAAGATCAAAGACATTGAGTTTTTCGGAGATCTACACGATCAGGAGGGTATTTTTGAATGCACCTGCAGCCTGACAGAACTCAATGATGAATTTGCCATTGCAGATATTCTTTTAACCCGGAACGGAAAAGTATGGTGCAAGATTTCAGGCTGGCAAAACCGCCGTCTGGAAATCGATGCCGCTTTATGGAATGTCTCCATGTCGCCTTTGCACAACCGCCTTTCGGAGGAAATTGCGCCACAGGTGTTTTTCTTTCATCAGGCCTATTCAAGAGTGGCGTCGTGGGATTTTATCCTTAAAAGATATTTCAATCAGACAGAGAAAAAGCATCATAACACCTTATTGCCCAACAAAAGAAAAAGCTGGATGGTAAGCCGTGTTGCGGTAAAAGATGCCGTAAGAAACCTTCTTCGCCAGGAAAAAGATCACGCCTGCTTCCCTATTACGTTTGAAGTTGCCTCAGATGAGGTAGGAAAGCCTTATTTGATTGGGGATTCCACAAAAGACATCTATATTTCTTTAGCCCATAAAGGAAAAGATGCAGTCGGAATGGCTCGCAGCGGAAAACCGGTCGGGATCGATATGGAGATCATTGAAGAACGAAACTCAGGATTTTACGATCTGGTCTTTACAGATCATGAACGGGCATTATTAAAAGACAAAGACCAGGCAGAATGGACCACCCGTTTCTGGGTAGCCAAAGAAGCCTATGGAAAATTCAGGGGAACAGGATTGAAAGGAAATCCGAAACAATTCGAAGTCGAAAAAATAACAGATGATTCTTTATGGATCAATCAAACAGAAATCAAAACCATTAAACATAAAAATTATATCATAGGATGGACACTATAAACACAACCGCACAATTAAATCACGAAGAATTATTCACCCTTTTAAAAGGCTTTATCACAGACGTCATAGGCGAAGAATTTGTAGAGGAAATGGACATTACTCCGGAAAGCTCATTCACGAAAGACCTGGAAATGGACAGTATTGAAATCGTTGCTTTTTCTGAAAAGATCAAAGCGCATTTCGGAGACCAGATCGATTTCACGGGATGGCTGTCTTCTATGGACTTAGATGAGCTGATCAACCTGGATTTACGTATGATCATCAATTACATCTACGAATGCCAATAATCTCTGTTAACGGTAAAAAAGTTCATATTCAGGAACTCAATAAAGGGGCTGAACAAACGGTGGTGCTGATCCACGGGATGTTCAGTAATCTTTCCATTTATTATTTCAATATTGCCCCCGTTCTGGCCAAACATTTCCATGTGGTGATGTACGATTTAAAAAGCCACGGCATGAGCGAACGTTTTTTGGACGGCTACGATCTGGAAAATATGTCTTCCGATGTGCTTTCTTTAATGGATGCTTTAGATATTGAAAAAGCTCACCTTGCAGGTTATAGTTTCGGTGGCTTGATCGCTTTGAAAACTGCTTTAAAAGCACCTGACCGGGTAGAACGGTTAGTGGTTATCGAAGCACCCGATCCACAGGACGAAAAAGCCAGGAACATCATTGATGAATACAGCAAGGAGTTTCTGGAGCATTATGTGGCCAATTTTACCGATACCACCAAAGTACAGATGGGCAAAAGACAGATGGAAAAGAACCACCGGATGTATGAGTTTCTGTTCAATGAAACCACCATTAAAGCAGATATGATCAAAGAAAAGCATTTCCTGAGCGAAGTGGATTTTTCTGAATTACAGCCTTCCGCCTTATTGCTATACGGAGCTGATTCCAATTGCAGGCCGACAGGAGAATGGCTGAATAATCAGATCAGTCAATCCGAATTGCTTTTAATTCCCGGTGACCACAACATCCCGATCCAGGAGCCGGCTTTGATTGCAGAAACTATTGCCCGCTTTTTATCCCAACCCTCACCTAAAAACGTAACACAAAACCATGGCTAAATTTGTATTTATAGTTCCCCCTTTAACCGGTCATGTGAATCCCACGTTAAGCATCGGTGCCACTCTTCTGGAAAGAGGACATCAGGTGGCGTGGATCAGCCTTGATCCTCAATTAAAAAATAAGCTTCCGGAAGGCGGCGAATTATTACTGATTCAATACGACCAGACGGACGAAGAAAAAAGAGAAAGCGAAAATTATCTCGATATTATTTCTAAAAAAGTAGTCTATGGAATCGACAGCATCAAATTCCTTTATGAAGAGGTGCTGATTCCTTTGAACAGACATTGCTATAACGGAATCATTCCATTGCTAAAGCAGTATCAGCCTGATCTGGTGATCGGCGACCATCAGTTATTTGCGGCTTCTGTTGCTGCCAAAAAGCTGGGCTTACCTTATGCCACAACAGTTACCGCTCCGGCTGCCATCAAGATTATGAGCGAGCTTCCCAAAGTGCATGAATGGGAAGAAAAGCAGATCATTGCTTTACAGCAGGAGCTGGGTGTTGAAGAAAACCGGGCATTAGATTGTTCGGATCTGCTGACATTGGTCCTGACCTCAAAATATTTCTTTGGCGAAATGGATCTTACTTCCAATTATCAGTTCACGGGCCCTGTTCTTACCCAACGCCGGATTTCCAGTGAATTTGACTGGGAGAAATTCCACAGCAGTTCAAAGAAAAAAATTCTGGTCAGTATCGGAACTACCTTTGACCACGATCATAAAAAAGCATTTTTCCAGAAAGTGGCTGATGCTTTTAAAGAAGAAAACTTAACCGTTATAGTCGTTTCAGATCCTCAGCTTTTTGATCACTGGCCGGACAATTTTATGGTGTATCAGCAGGTTCCCCAGCTGGAATTGCTTCCTCATTTGGACGGAGTGGTCTGTCATGGAGGTCACAATACCGTTTCCGAAGCCATTTCCAATGGGCTGCCATTGGTAGTGATCCCTATTGCTTACGATCAGTCGCATGTGGCGGGACGCGTCGTGCGCACCGGAGCAGGGGAGCGCCTTAATTTTAACCGGTTTAAAGCCCATCACCTGAATGAAGCCGTACAGCAAATTTTGAATAATCCCGACTATAAAAAAGCGGCTGAAACGATTCGGGAATCTTTTACAGAAGCCGGAGGAAGTGTAACCGCTGCCGATTTGCTGGAAAATGCTGTTTCAGCATCAAAAACAGAAAAACCCAAGTCTAAGTTTCTATTTGTAGTTCCTCCGTTTTTCGGACATATCAGTCCTACTTTAAGTGTCGGTGCAAGTCTGATTGCCCGTGGCCATGAAGTGAAATGGTTCGGAATTACGCCTTTAGACCACAAGCATATTCCCGAAGGCGGAAGCTATTTTTACCCTGAAGAAGACCTGACCCCGTATCAGGAGGAGATCGCCCGTATTTTAAAAAGACAGGATGATGGTCCTGCCTGTTCAGGCCCTGAAGTGATGAAACTGGCCTTGGAGGAAACTTACGTTCCTTTTGCTAAAATGATGATGCCCGGACTGGAACGTCTTACGAAAGACTGGCAACCGGATGTGATCGTCAATGATTGTATTACGTTCGGAGGAGCCCTGTTTGCCCACAAAAATAATATTCCGTGTGTCACCACCACCCCTGTTCCGCCGGATGTGATGGGAGATACCGCGAACAATGCCCCGAAAATCTTCGAATGGCAGCAGAATTTAATCAAGCAGCTTCAAAAAGAGGTCGGAATTGAAGATGATGGTATTTTTATCCATTCTCATCAGTTGAATCTGGTGTTCACCTCACAAAAATTTGCAGACTTTGAAACGGTTCCATCCCATATGGAATTTGTAGGCCCTGTAAAAGGACGCCCGAATCCTGCTCCCTTCGACTGGGAAAAGCTGGAAGCCTCCAGCACACCGAAAATATTCGTGTCATTAGGAACCTTATTGGTGGATATCCGAAAAGCATTCTTTGAAAAAGTGATTGCTGCTTTAGGAGATCAGCCTGTAACAGTGATTGCTGCGACCCCACCGGATATCTTTGAAGAATGGCCGTCTAACTTTATCGTGAGCAGCTTTGTTCCTCAATCGGCATTGATGCCTCACATGGATATGGTGATCTGCCACGGCGGCTTCAATACGGTGAATGATACGTTCACCAACGGATTGCCGATGCTGATCACTCCCATTGCTTACGACCATTTTCATATCGCTAAGCTGATTGAAAAAGCGGGTTGCGGAATCAGCATCAGGTATAAAAGATTACGGGTTGAAGCCCTTCGTCAAACCGTTTTTGAATTGCTGGAAAACCCGGCATACAGAAATGCAGCAAAAGACGTTCAGCATACTTTGTTAACCGCAGGAGGGAATGACCGTGCGGTAGCATTGTTAGAAAATTTTGTACAACAGTCCACTTTAGTCCCGGTGTAGTTATGAAAAGAAGATTGCTATTCGGTGAGCGTATGCTGTTGGGAGACGGAACAGAGCCTTTCAATGCCGTTATCCCGTTCAGGTTGCGCGGAACATTTAAGGAAGAAGATATTCAGCAGGCTCTGCATCAGATTCAGGCTAAGCATCCGTGGCTGCGGGCTCTTATCACTTATGATGATCAACATATTCCCTGGTTTGAGGTCCCGGAACCTTCTTTACCCATTCCGGTACGGACCGTTCCCCGGAAAGGAGAAGACGATTGGCAGGAGGAATCCCAAAAGGAATGGCAGACCATATTCCGGTATGAAGAGCTTCCGCTGATCCGTTTCGTATGGATCAAAGGAGAGGAGGTTTCAGATATGCTGTTTGTGTTCCATCATTGCTTATGCGATGGGGGTTCCGCGATGGCTTTCCTGTATGAGTTTTTGCAGGTATTGGATCATCCGGCTGCGGATATCGGGATAGAACAACCCATTTTGGGAATCCAGGATGTGGTTCCGGCTGCTATTTTGAACAACCGCAGACAAAAGCTGAAAGCGAAGTTCATTGGCAGATTGGCGGCAACGGCCATTAAATGCATTCCTGTAGGGAAAAAAGCAATTGACCGTCAGGATGATTACCTGATTCATTGGAAGTTTGACGTCGTCACAAGTCAGGAGCTAATTTCTTATTGCAGATCAAAAGATGTTACCGTCAACACTTTTTTAAGTGCAGCGGTGCTTCAGGCATTCAAAAAGGTGAGAGGGAAATCGGCTTTCAACAAAGTTTCCTGTCCGGTGGATATCCGGCGTTTTGCCCCGCAGATCAAGAACGATCATATTTTCGCTTTCGGCCTGATGATCGTGCTGTCAGCGCAGGAGAAAATGAGCTTTCTGGATAATGTACGCCTGATGCAGGAAGCGGTGGAACGTAAAACGGCCAAGCTTAATCCTTATATCACGATGATGGTGATGGAATCCGGGCATGATGCCCTGAACAACTTTACGAAGCTGCTGAAACAGGGTAAGTCTTCCAACGACTGCATGTTTTCCAACCTGGGGCGTATTCAGATTCCTCATGAATACAATAAGTTTACGGTGGATACTATTTTCAGCCCTTCCGTAATCGGGCCTTTAGGGAATACAACGACGCTGGTTACCTCCACCTTCCGGGGAGAAATGGATTTCTCTTTCGTAGGAAGCGAAGGTTATTTACCGTATTCGGAAGCACTGGCGATCCGTGATGAGATGATGAAGACCGTACAGCAACAAATAGAATCTTTGGCCGTATGATGAAACGAAGATTAATGATGGTGGAGAGAATCATGTATGTAGATGCTCAGACGCCTTTAAACTGTGTGTTTACGGCCAAAGTCTCCGGTACACTTTCGGAAGAGAATTTCCGGCTCGCTTTAGCCAAAATCCAGCAGAAGCATCCTCTGCTGAGAACGGTTATCGATGATCAGAGTGAAACCTATCCTTTCTTTACGGAAGAAAAGGAAATCAAGCCTATACCGCTCCGTATAGTTTCGAGGCAGACGGAAAATGACTGGCTTCTGGAATCTGAAACGGAATGGTTCCGCCTGTTTGATGAAGATAAAAAGCCGTTGGCCCGCCTGGTTTGGATCAAAGGAAAAGACGTGTCCGAAATTCTTTGGGTGATGCCTCACTGTATCTCTGACGGCACTACCGGAGTTACCCTGATGCGTGAACTCCTTGCCCTGTTGGATGATCCGTCTTCTGAACTGCTTCCATATGAGGCATTCCGTTCCGTGGATGAATTTCTTCCTTCGGATTTCGATGCGGGAAAAAAGAAATATAAGGCTTATTTGTATTTGATCATGGCGAAAATTTTCTTCATGACGCAGAAAAAAAGCAGGATCAAAAACCTTGGAAAGAATTATGCCCTTCACCGAAAGCTGGACCCGCAGGTTACCAGGCAGATCACGGAAAAATGCAAAGCGCACGGGATTTCTGTGCATGCTTTGCTCTGTGCTGCATTTATGCAGGCTTTTCAGGAGATCCGGGGGAAGAAGGCGAAAGGGAAGGTGATCAGTCCTGTAGATGTGCGTCATTTTATTCCGGAGATCAAACAGGATCATCTGTTTGCTTTTGCTCCCACCGTTGAGCTTTCCCTGAAAAAAGGAAGTCAGAATGTACTGGAGAATGCAAAGGAGATCAAAAAAGAGCTTACCCAAAAGATCCAAAAAACAGAAGCAAGAGAACTCCTGTGGATGGGTGAGCGGATGCATTCTATGGTCGAGCGCATGATCTCTATGCTGAAATCGAGCAGAGGGGGACATGATATTACTTTATCCAATATGGGTAAGATAGATATTCCTCGGGATTATAAACATTTTACGCTGGAAACGATCTACAGCCCGACGGTTGCGTTCCCCTGGCTGAATTCCAATACGCTGGTGGCCACCACTTATAACCAGCAGATGGATTTTACCTTCATGTCGAATGAACATTTTCTTCCGAAAGAAGAAGCAATACAAATCAAAGATAAAGCTATTGAGCTGATGACTTCATGAAATTTGCGATAAAAAAGGCTCAACCTAAACCGATCAAAAAAACAACGCTGAACCGCTTTCTAAGGAAGCGGATGATCTATTATGTCCTTCCGAATGTGTTCTTTAATTTTATCATTGCCTACGCCAGCTTCAATGAATTGGGATACACGCACTTCTTTGCAGGAACGCAATGTCTGGCCAAACTGACCCTGCCTATGGCGATATTTTTACCCGTTGTTCTTACCATCGATATATTGAAAAGGGTAACCGATGCCGCTGAGCAGGAAGCCATTGAGTTCAGGGTAGATGAACAGTTAAATATTAAAAAACTCATGACCAAGCTAAGCATCTTATATAGCCTGATTACGGGAGCATTAGTATTATCCTTGCTCTTTATAGGGCAATATAATTTTTCAAAATATTATAAGCTGGATGCTACAGCGATGGCTATGATAGTGGGAACATTGGCAGGTGTACTGTCTGTTATTTTTGTGTATTTGCCGGTATGGAGGTTGAGGAAGTGGATGTATAGGAGAACAGTTACAACAGTTTTGAATATCAATCAATAATATTTTTATCCTGATTTAAATAAAGACCTGAATGATTAATGTTCAGGTTTTCATTTTTTTATCCAAAGCCGTTTACGGTTTACCGTAGCAGTTTTTGTTCCGTTTCTCTTTTCTTTACATTTTAATATTATTATTTTTACGGCAAATACTATTTTTTTTAATAATGGCTAAAAAAGTCCAGACTAAATCCACTGAAGAAATTCTGTGGGACTCTGCAAATAAATTACGTGGTTCCGTAGAACCATCAGAATATAAACACGTCGTTCTAAGTTTGATATTTCTCAAATTTGCGAATGATAAATTTTTAAGAAGAAGGCAAGAACTTATCAATGAGCACAAAGAAGCATTTCTCGAAATTCCTGAATTCTATCAGGCTGAAAATATTTTTTACCTTCCTGAAGAATCCCGATGGACATATATTATAGAAAATGCTAAACAGGAAGACATTACTTTAAAAGTAGATTCTGCACTGAAGACAATAGAGCGAACCAACAAGTCATTAGAAGGAGCTTTACCAGATAATTATTTTTCCCGTCTTGGATTGGATCAGTCTAAATTCTCTGCTCTATTAGATACCATCAACAATATTGATACCTTGAAAGATGAAGCCCATGATATTGTAGGGCGTGTCTATGAATATTTCTTAAGTAAATTTGCTATCGCAGAGGGAAAAGGAAAAGGAGAATTCTATACCCCAAAATCTATTGTTAATCTGATTGCAGAAATGATAGAGCCTTACAAAGGGAAAATCTATGATCCATCTTGCGGTTCTGGTGGTATGTTTGTACAATCCCTTAAATTTATTGAAAAGCATAAAGGCAACAAAAAGGATGTCTCTATTTATGGACAGGAATTAACCAACACTACCTATAAGCTGGCTAAAATGAACTTAGCTATTCGTGGTATTGCCTCCAATCTTGGAAGTAAAGCGGCAGATACCTTTGCGGATGATCAGCATAAAGATCTGAAAGCCGATTACATTATGGCCAACCCACCTTTTAATTTGAAGGATTGGCGAGCAGAAAATGAATTGACAGATGACCAACGATGGGCAGGTTATGAAGTACCACCAAAATCCAATGCCAATTACGCATGGATTCTGAATATGATCTCCAAACTATCTCAAAATGGCGTTGCTGGCTTTATCTTGGCAAATGGAGCTTTATCAGGTGGTGGGGAAGAATATAAAATAAGAAGGCAGATTATTGAAAATGATTTGGTGGAAGCTATTGTAATTCTACCCCAAGATATGTTTTATTCTACTAATATTTCTGTAACCCTTTGGATATTGAACCGTAATAAAAACGAACGAATTTTCGAAGTCAACGACGGCATTAAAAATTACCGTAATCGAAAAGGAGAAGTTCTATTTATGGATTTACGTCAAAAAGGAGAACCATTTGAAAAGAAGTTTACCCAATTAGGAGAAGAAGAAATAACAAGGATTGCTCAACATTATCATAATTGGCAACAGATTGATTGGGAAAACACCTATCAAAATGTTCCTGAATATTCTTATAGTGCAACTATTGAAGAGATACGCAAAAAAGATTATTCTTTGGTACCAAGCAAATATATAGAATTTATTAACCGTGACGAGTCTCTTGATTATAATAAACAAATGCAGACTTTGCAGGCAGATTTAAAAAACCTTTTCCAAAATGAGGAGAAACTGAAAAAAGAAGTTGCCAATGTTTTTAAGAATTTGGGATATGAGTTATAGAAAAATTGGGGATTTAATTCAGTTGGTAGATCATCGTAATAAAGATTTATCAGTAACTTATCTTGTTGGTCTTACGATCAATAAAAAATTTATTCCTTCTGTTGCAAATATTATAGGAACTGATATGAGTAATTACAAATTAATTCGTAAGAATCAATTTGCTTGTAGTACAATGCAGGTAAGAAGAGATAAAAAAATGCCCATTGCATTGCTCAAGAATGTGGATATTGCAATTATTTCCCAGGCTTATCCGGTTTTTGAGATTAGAGATGAGAATGAGATTTTACCAGATTATTTAATGCTTTGGTTTTCTCGCCCCGAGTTTGACCGTGAAGCCTGCTTTCATGCAGTTGGTGGGGTAAGAGGAAGTCTAGAATGGGAAGATTTCTGCGGAATGGAACTTCCCGTTCCATCAATTGAAGAACAAAATAAAATCATTACTCAATACCAAAGTATAGAAAACAAAATAAAAGTCAATGAGCAAATTTGTGAAAAGTTAGAAGCTACTGCGCAGGCTTTGTATTACAATATGGTTGAAGAAAACCAATGTAAAGAATCAATATTAAAAGATTTGTGCTCATTTCAGGAGGGTTATGTAAATCCTTCTCAAGAATATCCAAAATACTTTGATGGGAATATCAAATGGCTACGAGCAAATGACGTTAACGGAGGTTTTATTTTAAATACAAGTAGAACATTGACTGAAGAAGGTTTTAATAGTGCGGGAACGAGTGCATTGCTTTTCTCTCCACAAACAATTGTTATTACAAAATCAGGAACAATAGGGCGACTCGGAATCTTATGTGATTATATGTGTGGAAATAGGGCAGTAATAAATATAAAACCAAATGAAGAATGTAATTTGCCCTTTATATTTTTTGTATTAAAAACTAAATATAATGAGTTAATTGATATGGCTGTAGGTAGTGCTCAAGCGAATTTATATGTCCCAATTTTAGCTTCTTTAAAAATAAAGATACCTGGAAAAGAAGTTTTAAACCATTTTAACTTAGTTGGAAATAATCTTCTAGAATTAATAAAATTTAAAACGCAAGAAAACCAAAAGCTTACCCAACTACAAAGTTTGTTATTATCGCGATTGGCGGTTGAGAAGAAATTGGAAAATGTATTATGAGAAAATAAGAAAAGTATAATAAAAACTATGGAGTAGTGAAGAACCGAAGTAGACGTATTAGGGCAAAAGGCGAAAGTCTACCTAACTTGAAAAACGGTTAGAGTCTGTAGATTTCATATAGACAAATAACTAAGAGAATATCTTGGGAAACTTGTCCAAACACTCCTATCTGAATCAATTTCAGTAAGGTTGGAATCATACCAGAGATGAATGCTGTCAATTTGTTCATACCATTTGAATATAGTTGCAAAGTTACATCAATTATTTAGCTACCCAGCGTATAGTCGGAGCGATGAGCAATCATCGATAGAGCATGTCTACTTCAGGGAAATGTGTAATTTCCTAAAGGATTGCTTCGCACTGGGTCTTCGCTACTCCTTTTATAATCATGGAAATAAAAGATTGGTTTAAAATTAAGAGATATCCTCATATAGGTTTTCCTATAGAGAGTAGAATGCGATTACAATGGATTGAAAAATATATCACTAATCCTGACCAAATGGCTAAACATGGTTTTTTACCCTTCATTCATAAAACTAATTATCAGAGAAAGTTTAGAAAAAAATATGACGAAAATACAGGAAATAAAATAGTATTTTCTGAAGATGAAAAGTTAATTTCTAGATATAAAAAAGAAAAGAAAAGAGAGATATTCTATGCAAGTCACATCGATGCATTAATTTATAGCTATTATGCTACAATACTTAATATAGAATATGAAAAATGTATTGAAAAATATAATATTGGAGACGTAATTAATGCTTATCGATCCATCCCTTTAAATCCTACAGATCCTAATTCAAGCAATAAATGTAATGTCGATTTCGCTAATGATGTATTTAAATACATACTGGATTATAATCAAACAGAGTTTTCAGTAGTAGCATTTGATATTTCCAGTTTCTTTGACAATTTAGATCATAAGTTATTAAGAGATATTTGGATGGAAATTTTAGATGTAAAATCACTTCCACCAGATCATTTTAATATTTATAAAAATATTACAAGATTTTCTTTTATTGATATTGTAGATATCTTTAATCTTTTTCAAAATCAAATTTTTACAAGACGAAAAAATAAAGATGGCACTAATCTGCCTATAAAAAGGCGTAAAGTAGCAAAAATTAAATTTTTAAAAAGTCAAAGTGCCATTGCTTTTTGTACAAAAAAAGAGTTTTATGCCAATAAGGGAAAACTACTTAAACCCTCAAAAACTTTTAAAAATAAAGATGGAAGCATAACTTATAAAAACTTTGGCATTCCACAAGGTTCTCCTATTAGTGCTATTTTGGCAAACATGTATTTATTACACTTTGATAAAATCATTAATGATGTAATATCTAAGTTTGGAGGAATCTACCGTCGTTATTCTGATGATATGGTAGTAATATGCCCTCTTGACAAAAAAACAGAAATTTCTGAATTGATATACACGGAGATTGAAAAATATAAGTTAGAAATTCAAAGAGAAAAAACACAAATCTTTAGATTCAAAAAGGAAAATGACAGATTGATCTGTGGTCAAGAATTTATTAAGCAAATTAATTGGGATAAAAACTTTATTTATTTAGGATTTGAATTTGATGGAAAATATACTACAATTAAGTCTGGAAGCATTTCCAACTATTATAGAAAAATGAAAAGAAGCATCCGTCGGGCAAAGCACTACTCTTCTAAAAAAGGAAAATTCAAAAATGAAATATTTAAAAGAAGACTGTATAAAATGTTTACCTATAAAGGAGCAAAAAGATTTAAAAAATACAAATGGGATAACAGTCAAAATAAATTTATTAAATCGGAAGATTATAACTGGGGAAATTTTTTATCTTATGTCTATAAATCTTCAAAAGTAATGGTAAATAATAAAATAAAAGGACAGATTAAAAACCACTGGAAGATTTTCCATGACGAATTGAACTCGTAAAAATAATTTTATTACATTTAAACTAATATCATGAAATATATTGAATCCCAATTAGAAAAATCATTCATTCACCTTCTAAAAGAAGAAGGTTATGAGTATTTAGATGGCAAAAAAATATTGCGGAGCTCTAATCAAGAAGTATTGATCAGGGAAGATCTAAGTGATTTTCTAATGCAGCAATATCCAGATCTGGAAGCTATAGAATTGGAAACCATTATTAATGAACTTGCCTATCAACCTGCATCCAACCTATATGATAGTAATAAGCATATTGGTGAAATTTTAGCAGATGGTTGGGTTTTCAAAAGAAATAATCCAGCTAAAAAAGATCTGCACATTCGTTATATTGATATTGATGAAAATAGTCTTTTACAAACCAACCATTTTAAAATTGTTAATCAATTAGAGATTCAAGGTAAGGAACTTCGTATTCCAGATCTTATTCTTTATATCAATGGTATTCCTATTGTTGTTTTTGAGTTTAAAACAACGATTGAAGAAGAGATTACGATACATGATGCATACAAACAATTAAGTATACGGTACCGGAGAGATATTCCGGAACTGATGAAATACAATGCATTTTGTATCATTAGCGATGGTGTGAATAATAAAGCAGGATCTTTGTTTGCCCCTTATGATTTCTTTTATGGCTGGCATAAAATTACTGGAGAAGAAAAAAAAGCTTTAACAGGTATTTATACTGTAACGTCTATCGTTCATGGAATGCTAAATAAACAAAGGCTTTGTGATATTCTACATCATTTTATTCTGTTTCCTGACACTTCTAAAAAAGAAGACAAAATACTTTGTCGTTATCCTCAATATTATGCAGCAAACAAACTTTTTGACAACATATTAAAGCATCGTAAACCTGAAGGTGATGGTAAAGGTGGAACCTATTTTGGAGCTACAGGATGTGGAAAAAGTTTCACCATGCTATTCTTGTCCAGATTGCTGATGCGTTCGACAAAATTTTCGAGCCCAACCATCATTATTATTTCAGATCGTACTGATCTTGATGACCAACTATCAAGAGATTTCACCAACGCCAAAGACTTCATTGGTGATGAAAATATTATCAATATAGAATCCAGAGAAGATCTGAGAGCAAGACTGAGAGGGAGAGAAAGCGGAGGTGTTTTTCTAACAACTGTTCAAAAGTTTGCAGAAGATGATGAAATTTTGTCTGACAGAAATAATATTATCTGTATTTCAGATGAAGCCCATCGTTCACAGGTTAATCTTGATTTGAAAATTCGTATTGATGAAGAAAAAGGAGTTAAGAAATCTTACGGTTTTGCAAAATATCTGCATGATTCTTTACCCAATGCAACTTATGTGGGGTTCACTGGAACACCTATTGATAAAACACTTGACGTTTTCGGTGAAATAGTAGATTCTTACACAATGTTGGAATCAGTTGCAGATGAAATTACAGTAAGATTAGTGTATGAAGGTCGTGCTGCCAGAGTTAATCTTGATCATTCTAAAGTAGTCGAGATTGAAAAATATTATGACAGTGCAGTTGCTGAAGGAGCTTCCGAATATCATGTTGAAGCCAGTCAAAAAGCTATTGCTAAAATGGAATCTGTATTAGGAGACCCTGACCGCATCAAAGCTATTGCACAAGATTTTATACAGCACTATGAAAGCCGTGTAGCAGAAAAAGCTACTGTTGCTGGCAAGGTCATGTTTGTATGTACATCCCGTGAAATTGCCTATAAACTGTTTTTAGAAATTATTGCACTTCGTCCGGAATGGAATGAAATTAAAATTGCAGATCACCTTACCGAAAAAGAACAGAAAGAAATAAAGCCTATTGAACGTATCAAAATGGTTATGACTAGAAACAAAGATGATCATGAATCTCTTTGGAACCTTTTGGGAACGAAAGATGACCGCAAGGATCTGGACCGACAATTTAAACAGATCCATTCCAATTTTAAGATAGCTATTGTGGTAGACATGTGGCTGACGGGATTTGATGTTCCTTTTCTTGATACAATCTATATTGATAAGCCACTGCAAACTCATAATCTGATACAAACTATTTCCCGTGTAAACAGAAAGTTTGAAGGAAAAGAAAAAGGTTTGGTAGTAGATTATATAGGAATTAAAAAGAACTTGAATCATGCTTTGGGATTATTCAATAATCAAACCGCCACTGATGATTTTGAGGATCTGGATAAAGCCGTGATTATTGTAAAAGATCAGCTTGAGTTATTACGACAGTTTTTCTACCAGTTTGACACCACAGATTATTTTACAGGCTCACCTGTAGAGCAGTTACAATGTTTAAACAAAGCATCAGAACTGGTTTTACAAACGGAGAAATCTGAACAGTTTTTTGTAGAGGTGACCAAAAAATTAAAAGCAGCATATAATCTGACCTGTGGTTCTGAAATATTCAACAGTAACCAAATAGATGAAATACACTTCTATTTTGCTATCAAATCTATAGTTGTGAAACTAACTAAAGGTGAGGCACCAGACACTGCACAGATGAATGCTAAAGTGAGTAAAATGGTAGAAGATGCTATTATCTCTGAAGGTGTAGAAGAAATTTTTAAGCTGGATGATAACAAGGCAAATGCTATTGATCTGTTCAATGATAAATTTCTCGAAAAAATTAATAATCTTGAATTACCGAATACCAAAATTAAAATTTTAGAGCGCCTTTTAAAGCAGACAATTTCAGATTTCAAAAAAGTAAATAAAGTAAAAGGAATTGAGTTTTCTGAGCGCCTACAAAGTATAGTCAACCGTTATAACGAAAGAAGTGAGCTTGACATCCTGGACTATAATGATATTCGAGAAAGTACATCAGAACAAATCCTTGATCTGATTCTAAATCTTCGTACCGAAATGGCTTCTTATCAGGATTTAGGAGTTGACTACGAAGAAAAAGCCTTTTATGATATACTTGATTCTATCTCTAAACAATATGGATTTGACTTCGACAAAGCTAACATGCTGGAACTGGCTCAGGAAATAAAGAAGATCGTAGATAATACCGCAGAATATCCTGACTGGAGTGACAGAGAAGATATCAAAGCAAAACTAAAAATGGATATTATTGTAAAATTACATCAATATGGTTATCCACCAATTACACAGGATGATGTGTACAAGAATGTTCTCGAACAGGCAGAAAACTTTAAAAAAAATAGATAATATAAGAAAGTCAACCTAAAAGTTAGTTTCTTACTTTTATAGTATCTTATCTCTTTAATCAATTTCTTCGGCCTTGTCGTTCATAGAGTTCTATTTTCTCTTGTTTATTTGTATACGGGTATATTGAACAAAATAATTACAGTGGAAATATTGGCAAGATGAGAACTGATTGATAAAGACTGTTTTTATCATGGTTGAGTGCAAGATCAAAGACCACAACCATTGCCTAATGATATTATCTTAACCAAACAATAATATTTAATTTAATCCCCAGATGTATTTGAGGGTTTTTATTTTAATAATTACATGAATAAATTTTTACTGACTCTTTTTATCTAAAGATATTATAAAACCCACAGCCACCCATCGGGTGGCTGTGGTGGCATAATCATTTATACCGAAACATATTCAAAAACCAATATTATATGTTATTTTTTAACTACTTTTTTGGTGATAATCTTTCCGTTTTTCAGCTCTCCCTGTAGCAGGTAAACGCCATTTGGAAGCCCGGAAATATTGAGAGTTTTGCTGTGAGAAGTTTTCAGGACTAACTTTCCTTCGGCATTGGTGAGGTTCATTTTTTTAATGTCATCTTTGGATTGCAGTGTGATCAAATCTGAGCTTGGATTCGGGTAAACACTGATTGGGTTTTCCACATGATCCAAGTCGGCTGTGGACAGGGAAGAAGTGGTATAATAAGCCAAAGAGGGTTGGGTAGTGGTGGTTCCGTTAATGGTAAACGTATTGAAGGCTACACTGAGTATAATCCCCACACTTTCATTCACCCACTGGTAAGATTCATTAACATAGGACATTGGTGGCGATCCCGGAAAGGTCTGGGTACCGTTTCTTACTCTTTTTATTCTTAAACAATTGGTGAATGTTCCGGTGGGAGTGATCACGGTTCCGTAGCCATCTACTTTGAAGGTTTGTGTACCGCTTTCCGTTCCCGTTCCTGTGCTGAACTGATACGTATCCGTAAATTCCTGCAGATAGCTTACCGGAAATTTATATTGAATTAAAGGATCGGTATAGGTCATGGTAGCATCTCCCGGATTGCTGTAATTTCCCAGTACGGAAGCATCCATATCCGTGAACAAGTTGTAATCATAATTTTCAGAGCCAACCAGCTTTGACATTCTGTTCGCGGCAGGAAACCTGAAACAGTTGGTTTGCCCCGGACAGGAATACATACTGATGCTGATCGTCTGCATGGGAGTATAAGAAGAAAAATCCCATGTGATATTCGCTCCGGAAGGCCCCGGACTTAAAGCGTTGGTGACATTCGCGTGGTTAACATTCATCGTTACATTCACCCGGTCAAGACCTGCTCTGGTGACGGTAGATTGAGCCGTAGCTCCTATAGCCATACCCATGGTGAAGATAAAGTATAACTTTTTCATTTTGTATTAAATTTTGTGACTTGGTTTTACAAATTTATTCCCATGGAAGGGATGTATCAATCCTGAAAAACAGGTAATTATTTCTACCTAAATTTAGGTATTGGATGATGAGGTGAAAAGTGGTATTTTATTTTGGATGAACTCAACTTTCGTTCTGAAAATAGTTATTTTAGCCTCATGAAAATTCAAATCATCAGCGATTTGCACCAGGAGTTTGGCTATACCGATTTAAATTTTGACCGGTCGGATGTTGTGGTGTTGGCGGGAGATGTCAACCTGGGAACGAAAGGGGTGGAATGGATCAAATCAAAGATCCCGGATAAACCTGTCATGTATGTTCTAGGAAATCATGAATATTACAAAGGCTCTTATCCGAAAACACTGAACAAAATAAAAGAAGCTGCTATTGGCTCAAATGTGATTGTTCTTGAAGATAACTTTGTAGACCTTGACGGAATACGATTTCACGGAACCACTTTATGGACCGACTTTTCTATTTTCGGGGATCCGATGCAATACGGGATGATCTGTCAATCGGCAATGAATGATTACAAAAAGATTAAAAGAGATCCTTCTTATTCTAAAATGAGAACCATTGATATTTTTAAAATTCATCAGCTTTCAAGAATGTGGTTAAAAGAAAGCCTTACCCATTCAAAAGATCTGAAGAATATTGTCATTACCCATCATGCACCGAGTATACAATCTGTTCCTGAACATTTTAAGAATGATCCCGTGACTTCGGCCTATGCTTCCAATCTTGAGGATTTTATTGTAGAACATCAGCCATTGTATTGGATTCATGGACATATTCATACTCCTTGCCGGTACAAAATAGGGAAAACAGAGATTATTTGCAATCCCCATGGATATATAGATGAAAAGTATAATGGATATGATAAAGAATTAATTATAGAAGTATAAAAAGAAGCTGTCTCAAAAGTGTCATTCTGAGCGAAATGAAATGTAGTGAAGAATCTCAAATGATTAATCAGATTCTTCCTTCGTCAGAATGACAGCCAACTTATTTGACTTTTGGGACAGGCTCTTTTTTTATTTATGATTGATCTTATTTCAGTGTAAATTTAACCTTGGTTTTAATAGCATCAGAAGAATTTCCGATCTGTGCTTCAAAGTCTCCCGGTTCAGCTACCCAATCGTGCTTTTCTGCATCAAAATAGCTTAAAGCCATTTTATCGATGGTAAAGCTTACTTCTTTCTGTTCGCCAGGATTGAGGTACACCTTTTCAAAACCTTTCAATTCTTTGGCAGGACGTGGAACTGATGATTTCGGATCACTGATATAAAGCTGTGCTACTTCCGCACCGGCTCTTTTCCCGGTATTTTTTACCGTAACGGTAAAAGTGATCTTGTCTTCCTGTGACATAACGGTTTTATCCGCCTTAGCTTTTCCGAATTCAAAAGTGGTATAGCTCAGGCCATGTCCGAAACTGAATAAAGGTTTGATCTTTTTCGTATCATGCCAACGGTAGCCCACAAAAATTCCTTCATTATACGTAATGTTAATAGGGTTTTTCTGATCCTTTCCTTTTCCTGCTGCCAGTTCTTCTTTATTTCCCGGATATTCTCCCAACTGGTGAGCTGCATTATCTTCAAGCTTCACAGGGAAAGTAAACGGTAATTTCCCAGATGGATTCGCATCTCCTGCTAAAACAGAAGCAAGGGAATTTCCGGCTTCAGAACCTAAATACCAGGCCTGAATCACTGATGGAACTTCTTTAATCCACGGCATCGCAACAGCATTCCCTGAAACCATTACTACAGCAAGGTTTTTATTCGCTTTGGCCAATGCAGAGATCAAACGGTCCTGGTTGTAAGGAAGGCCATAACTTTTTCTATCATTTCCTTCACTGTCCTGGAAATCACTTTTATTTAATCCGCCTACGAAAATGACGAAGTCAGATTTTTTGGCCAGCTCTACGGCTTCATTCATTAGTTCGGTTTCAGAACGGTCGTCTTTTAAGTTTTGTCCGGATTTTACGCCATTGTACTCACCGCCGATATCACCCACATACCCTCTTGCATACTGTACATCCGCCTGCTTTCCGAATCTTGTCTTAATTCCGTCTAATGGCAATGTTTCGTATTTTACTTTCAATGAAGATGAACCACCGCCAACAGTCATGATTTTAATGGCATTCTCCCCGATAACCGCAATTTTCTTTGTTTTGTTGACGTCTATCGGAAGAATATTTCCTTGATTTTTTAATAAAACGATTCCTTCTTCTCCAATTTCCTTCGCCACCGCTTTATGCTCTTCAGAAGCGATGTTTCCGAAAGGTTTGTTTTTGTTCATCGTGGTTTTATAAGCCAGGCGAAGTATTCTTGTTACTTTATCATCAAGCTCTTTGGTGCCTACTTTTCCGGATTTAATCAATTTCAGATACGGTTTTGCCAGGTAATAGTTGTCATAGGCATTGGAATTTCCTTCAGAAAGGCCATTCGTCCAGCTTCCGAATTCAAGATCCAATCCGTTATGGATAGCCTGTTCGGTATTGTTTACTGCACCCCAGTCGGAAACTACCACTCCTTTATATTGCCATTCTCCTTTCAAAATATCATTTAAAAGATACTGGTTCTGACTTGCGTATTGGTTTTTATACATGTCATACGCTCCCATAATCGTCCAGGAATCACCCTCGGTTACGGCGGCTTTAAAAGGCGGTAGGTATATTTCGTACAGTGCTCTATCATCAATATTCACATTGCTCGTGTGACGGAACATTTCCTGATTATTCAACGCAAAATGCTTGACACTGGTCGCTACTCCGTTGGATTGTACTCCCTGGATATAAGGAACAACCATTTTGGAAGTCAGGAAAGGGTCTTCCCCCATATATTCAAAGTTTCTTCCATTCAATGGAGTCCTGTAAATATTGACTCCAGGGCCTAAAAGGATGTCTTTTTTTCTATAACGGGCTTCTTCGCCTAATGCTTTTCCATATTTCCAGGACATATTTTTATTCCAGGTAGCGGATAAAGCTGTTAAAGCAGGATAAGCAATAATAGAATCATTGGTCCAGCCCGCCTGGTTCCATTCGTCCCACATCACTTCCGGGCGAACCCCGTGAGGTCCGTCTGTCGTCCAGAATTCAGGAATTCCTAATCTCGGAACACCCGGAGAGCTGAATTTGGATTGGGCATGAAGCATGGCGATTTTTTCTTCCAGGGTCATTCTGGAAAGGGCGTCCTGAATGCGTTGTTCAACAGGTTGAGAATCGTCCAGGTAAACGGGCAGGGAAGTAGTTTGGGCCATTGAAGAAACAGAAATAAGAGTGAATAGACTTACTATGACAGTTTTCTTTAGCATAAAAACCTTTTTATTGATTGGATAACAAAAGTAAGTAAAATTTTTATTATCCCAAATTGAGAAAATAAAAAATCAACAATAAGGTTCAATAGTTATGAGTTATGAGTGATGAGTTTCAAGCAC
>NZ_BAAFHL010000026.1:0-40423 GCF_042849955.1 Chryseobacterium barbadense | reverse complement strand
ATTTAAACCTCATACATTATTTGTATGAGGTTTTTTTTGTGCTTATAATTTCTGCATCTCTGAATGAAGTTGAAGTTTTATGGATATCAATTAGGACCTATAGTGAAAACTATTTGTGCGTTGTATGTTGTAGCAGGAATTGTTACAGAAACACCACTTATTTGTAATTGAACATTAATGCCCGAATAGGAGACACTATTGCCAAGCCCTAAAACTCCTACAAAGTTTATGGTAAAAAAGGTGGTGTCTACAGCTTGTGATGTTTCTATGTAAGTGGTTCCGCCATTGATGGTTGCACTACAGCCAAGACATACCCCACTGATCGTTGCAGTTCCGCCATTCCTTTTAGCGTAAAGACGCAAAGCATTATTCCATGAAATTGCGTTATAATGCATACTCACTCTGGCTGCTCCACCTGCTAGAAGATTAAGAAAAGATCCCGGTAATGAGCCGGATAAGGTTATTACGTTATTGGCACTTTCATAAGTACCTACGTAGTTACTTCCCGCTTCAGTAATAGAAGGTACACTCACAGTCCAATTATTTCCACCTACAGTTATTGTTTGTCCATTTAAACGATTATCAGCAATCACTAAAGAAGTAATACATAAACACTTCAATAAGAGCATTTTTTTTAAGTGGAAGTTATTATTAAGTTTCATTTTAGTTTTTATTCTGTGATTGTATAAGTGATGACAATTGGTGTATTGTTAATAGCGGATAAGTTGGAATAGGTATTAGGAGCCATTGTGATGGTAAGTCTGTGTCCATTATTAGCTCCGGTTCCTGTATAAGCACCGCCAATTCCGTTGATAATGGCTACCGGAGTTGTGGTAATCGTTATTTGGCCTAAAGGTGTTCCTAATGTACCGCCACCCGCTCCGGAAGCTGTAGCTGCCTGTATCTTAATGTCGACACCTGGAATAGTCTGATTAACCGAGGCGGTTATTCGTCTGCTGACACCTCCGGGAGCGATTGCTGAAGTATAATTGATCCATTTGCTGGTATTACCCACCGGATTCACAATCGATCTTCCTGCTTCTGTAGGAGCTGTAAAATTAAGCGTGATATTACCTGCCGGCTCTACATCTAATAATGTTACTACAGGTAATGTTACAGAAACATTTTTATTTCCTGAAGTTTGTGAAAAAACATGACAGGAAAATAATGAAGCAATGAGAAATGATATATGGCAAATGTCTTTCATTTTAATTTTTTTATTTCATTGTAACCCACTTTTACAGGTTCCTGTTGATATTTAATTTCCGTTTGCTGTTTAATGATGTTGATGACTATCCGTTTAGTTTCTGAAGGATTCAAAATGAGCTGAAAAGTATCCATTGCTATTTTATAGCGTTTATCTAATCCATTTCTGTATATTTTTACCGTCCAGTTTCCGGGGCGTAAATAGGTGAAGTCAAAGTTCTCACCAATAATGCACATTTTTCGGTAGGTTTGTTCCTTATTGGAAACCTCTATGATAACGTTATCCTTCTTTCTTTTGTCATTTTTAGGAAATTGAGCGAAACTTAAAAGATTCTCTTTAGGTCCTATAAGTTGAATATTTCCTTGGATGTTGGCTGCAGTTGTTAAGCCGAAATTAAAAACATTCTCTTTCTTAATAAGGTTTACAGTAGCAGGTAAAACAACATCAGGAATGTCATCGATTTCTATTGTTGATCGATCTATTTCAAGAAGATATTCTCCCGGAATAATATTCTTGAATAAGAAATCACCATTTTTATCGGTAACGGATAAATGATTTCCCAGAATTAATCTGACTCCATGTGCTTTTTTAACCCCGAGGTTTTTTATATTTCCGGATAGGGTAGTATATTCTGCGATCTTTTTTACAGGAACATTCAGACGTAAAGTATAGCGCAATGAAAAGATGAAATCTTTATCGCCAAGTTCTCCACGTTGTAAAGTATAGCGGCCGGATACATCCAATTCATGGCCCGGAAAAAGCTGCTGATGGAAAAGAGCTTCAAAAAGATTACGATCATTAAAATACTCCTCAGGAATATAATTATTCTGATAAAACAGACTAAAATACGTTTTTTCCGAGAACCGGCTTATGATACGCCCTCCATAGTAAATTTGTTTCTGGTTCTGCATCTGATAGCGGGAGGTAATGGCATAGCTTCCATATAAATTAAAAGAAGTTTTCAATTTTTCAAAACTAATATTGGCTGTATAAAAGCTCGAATTTCCGGAAAAACCGGTGAGATAATTCTCCGTTTTCCCAAATTGGCTCTGAAGATTCAACTGAAATATCCCCAATTGCTGATCCAGATTTATTTTAAAGAATTTTTCATAATAATCGAATTGTTTTGGTTCCAGACGGTCTTCGTATTTTTGGAAGCCATTATAAAATGTAAGCAAGCCGTTCTTCAGGTATCTGTAGCTGATGCCGTACTGAAAAAACTTTCTGTAAGGAGCAGATAAGTATAAAGTATCCCTTTGAAAATTCCTTGCATCTTCAATGTAATTGGCAAGTATATTTATTTTTTTTGAAAGTTTATACTGTATATTCCCATTCAGGGTATTGGTATTGGTAAAATATCCTGAAAAGTGAGGGCTGGCTCTCATGAACATGATATTTCCTGTAACTTTTTCAAAACTTCCCTGCGCCTGTATCAAATATGCATTTCCTTCCGTAAGATCAGTTTTGCTGTATGCCAATTCTCCTGATATACTAAAGTTTTTATTCAGTTGGAATTTTCCTTTCAGGTAAGGAATATGTGCCGGAGAATCTAATATGACATTACTAAAATTAAGGAAATCTTCATTCTTTCTGGGGATTTTATGTAAATATCCCGCTGTGATTTCAGATTCTTTTCCCATTTTCAATTGAGAATATACATTGAATTCATCCCTAATATCACGGAAAAATCTGGGATGATTATAGAATCCGCCGAAGCTGAATTTTTTCAGATCAAAACGAACTTCTGCACCGCGACCATATCGTGCAAATTCAGTTAAGAAAGAGGACGAATAAGTTTTATCGCCTAAATGAATAAAAAAATGATTCCGTTTATAATTAATGAAATATTCTTCATATTGGGTAAATGAATTGAATTCAACCGGATTGCGGGTTACAGCCCGGAACTCGAGAATATCTTTATTTTCCTCACTTAAGCTGCCTTTACCATATATTTCTCCCTGGAAACCATCATTATAAATGCCTCTGTTCCGCATTCCGACAAATGACAGGGAAGCAGAAGCGGGAAAACGATGGTAAATGTCTTCTTCAATAGGTTTTACGGGTATAATTTTGACACTTGCATAAACAGTTTGGCGGTCTTTATCAGAAGAATAAGCTGACAAATCAAGATTCTGAAATTCATTTTTTCCCAATTCCGGATTAGTGATTTTACTGACAGTAACAATTTTTGTTTCACCGGAAGGAATGCTGATTACCGAATTTCCGTTCACAGAAGCGGTTTTACTTTCCAGAGTAATGTTTTCCGTTACATTTCCGCTGTTTTTAAGAAGAAAATTAGCGGTAATGGTTTCCCCTGCTTTTATAAATTCGGGAGAATCCAATAAGGTAAGAGAAAGCTTTCTGCTTCCCAATACCGTTACCTCCGATGATTTTGTAAGAACAATATCAGTATTCTTTTCCATTAGTTGTAAAGTAATTGTATATTTTCCCTGTGGTGTTTCTGTAGCAATACGCAATGGAGCTATATACACACTTCTTTCCTTAGCAGGAATTGAGAATTCGCTTTTTGATGCGATAGGGATGATATGTAAGCTTGAAGTCTCTACATACGCTGTATATATTTTAACCTCAGAACCTGGGTTTTCTATCGTAAAGGAAATAGAAGTAGATGTTCCCGGCAGCAGACTGTCTTTTTTTTCGACAAAATCAGGACTTTGTTTCTGTGCGAAAATAAGCGCCGGGAAAAATAAAATGAGATATGGTATAACCCAATTTTTAATCATTTTTTACTTCTAATTCCACATTGAGGGCGAAAGCGTTTTCGTCTTCATCAGTTGCAATGATGGCAGCATTATATTTGTCCGGAGGCAATTTGCTGATATCAATATAAAATAATTTGGAAGTGGAAGGCAATAAACCCATTGCCTGGCTCGAAAACACTCCGGCTTTTTGCCCGGTTTTCCGGTTGTATACTTCAACGGTAGCTGTCGGTTTGCAGTAAAGATTTCCGTTGTTTGCGATGGCAATTTTTAAAACAGATTTACCGTCTTCCTTATCAATTTTTATACTTTCGAACCTGAGGTCAGGTTTTGCACTTTCCGAATTGTAATCAGTGATGATCTGAACGGCATACCGGATAATGGAAGTAATATTGATCCCTTCCTTCTTATCAGGCTGTATATTTTCCACCGGTTCAATAATAACAACACTCCAATAACTCCCTACCTGTTCAATCTTATCCGGAACGGTGATCTCATAATACAGATCGGTCTTCTCTTTAGCCTGTAAAGTGAGCAGATTGGTTGTTAATTTTATCCAGTCTGCATTGGTCTTTCCGTTAGTTTTGGGTGTGCTATAGCTGATGGATCCGTCGGCTTTATAGCTGAAATCCTGTAAATAGATTTTTACATTTTGTGGAGTGCTGTCTGTATTTTCCATACTGATCTTTCCTTTATAGGTCTTTCCGCCTTCTACCTTATAACTATGGGTAAGACCGTTAAGAATAACGATGCTTGCCTGTAAAAAACTGATGGGTACTACTAAAGCCACAAAAAATAAAATACGCCTTATCATTCCGGTAATATTTGAATTAAAAATAGAGTCAATAGAAAACTAAGAAGAAATTGAGTATTCAACTTCTCCTTATATTTTAAGTAATAAACGTCGGTACTTTTAAGATTTAATTATCAGAAATCGTGTATGTTACCGTAGCTACGGCCGTGGTAGATGCTTGCAGGTCCGCGTATGCCGCAATAGAGCCTGAACCGCTTCCAGGAGCTAATGCATAGGTAAGATTGTGCCCGTTATTGGCACCATCTCCCGTATAAGCACTTCCAATTCCTGAAATAATCGTTTGGTCTGCTGCACTTAAAATTAATTGTGCAGAAGGTGTTCCCAATGTTCCTGCTCCGGATCCGGTAGCCGCTGCCGCAGTTACCTTAATATCAACTCCCGGAATTACTGCATTCAGCTTAACAGAAACAGTGCGGGTAGCGTCCGTAACAGATTTAATGGAGGAATAGTTCAGCCAAAGGGTATTGTTGGTCCCTGTAAGAGTGATCGGTAAACCTGCTTCAGTAGGTGCTGTGAATCCCATCGTAATATTTTTACTGGCGGCGGGTTCTATATCTACCAAAGCTACTTCCGGAATTGTAATTCCGATGGTGTGGTTGTCTGTATTGCTGTCCTGAGCATTCATTTGAGTAGCAAATGCTAAGGCCGTTAAAGATAAAATTAAAGAAAGCTTGTGTTTTTTCATGGTATTTAAATTTAATAAAGTGAAAATAATAAAAAAAGGATGAATTATGAAATAAAAAATTATATTTTTTTATTATTAATTATTGATTTTCAATAGTTTGTTATGCATGCATAAAAATAAAATATAAATTGATTTTTTTAAATGACATTCAAAATTATTCAATGTGTTGTAGGATTGCGATTTAAATACTGAATATTTTCCATAAAAAGTAAAAACCTTACATGGCTTTATGTAAGGTTTTATAGATGTATTTTTAGGAAAATCAGAATCTGCTCAGAATTCCCCAATGGATTTTTATATCATTGAATTTAAAAGGATTTCCAAATTCATTACCATTCGAGAGCTGGAAGCTCATGAGACCGATCGGAATAAAGAAATTGAAACCGAGCCCCACACTGTAGAGTTTGGGTTTTACGTTTAAGGATTTGTTATTCAGCTGTCCGTACTGTCCGAAAACGTCAAAAAAGGCCTGATTCCCGATGAGATACCGGTATTCCAAACTCCCGTAATAGTAGAAATCGGCGGCGAGGGAACTTTCATTAAATCCCCGCATGGAATTCCAACCCCCGAAACGGTATAATTCGTTGGCGGAAAACTCAATTTTAGAATCCATCATGGCTCCTTCGGCTTTTATATTGAGAAAATGATTGCCATTGATGTGATAATTATGCTCTCCGAAAAAGTAAAACTGGTTTTGCGGTGCTTTGATGTTATCTTTCGTATAAGTTGTGGTAAGATAATCGTATCCTCCGTTGATCTTGGTTTTATAAAGGAAAAGGTCTATATCGGTGGGCTCTATCATTTCAAACCAGATCCCGATCCCTTTTTTGTTGTAATCTTTTCCCTGAACGTATAATGTGTCAATAATACTTGAGCTTTCGAAAGTTCCACGAAGACCGATTTTATTGCGGCTGTTCAGGTGATAATAAAAGGCAGGAAGAGCTTTTACATTCGCAAAAGTAGAATCCTGTCTGAAAATATTCACTTTCATATTCAAGCCCACATTAGATTTGAAAAGGTAGGGAATATCTGTAGCAAGATCAAAAGTCTGTCCTTTATCCGGGTTTCTCTGCCAATATAAATTGATGGTTTCAAAGCCGTTGAACATATTCCTGAAGTTCACGTTCAATGTTCCGTTTAAGGTGAATTTATCCGTTTTGTCATTTCCGAAGCCGATAACCCCGTCAAAAGTATTAGTTTTTTTCTTTTCCATGAAGAGATAAATCCGGGTGGAATCTTTGGTAAATAAAGTCTGTGGCTGACGTTCCAGCGTAACGAAAGGATGGCTTTGGAAATTTTTATTGATGGCTACGAGATTCTTGTCATCATAGGTTTTACCTTTGAAATCCTTTTCAAGATTTTTAATGAATCTTTTCGGAACTCTTTCATAACCTTTCACCACAAAACCGTCAATAGTTCTTTTATCATTCTTGTTGATATCAAGCTCTACCACGGGATAGCCGTTTTTCTGGCCTTTATATTTGGATTTGATACGGCTGAAAGAATATCCGTCATCAATATACTTTTTATTGATGCTCTTTTTGGTAGAATCTAAATTTTTCGTGAAGAATTCTTTCTGTTCCTTTGTTTTCTGAACAATAGAGTCGGAAAGGCTGACATACGTTTCATTGAAGTTTTTGCCTTTGTCGTAAAAAATTTCCGTACTGTCTCCTTTTATTTTAACTTCTTTAAGCTCGGTGAAAAAATAATTATTTTGAGCGAGAGAATCCAAAAACTTTACGGCAGAAGCAGAATCCTTTACTTTTTTCTTAACGTTGGTCTGTGAATCTATAAGCCAATACTGCTTCTTCTGTGCCTGAACAAAAACACAGAATAATACAAAAAATATTTTCAATAATAGCTTCAATTCACATATCTGCTTTGAAACCATTAAGGTAGACTTAAGGTGTTAAGATTATTAAGTATAGCTTCGCTAAAGTTTTAACTTAAAAGATCAGAATGATTAACCTTAATTCCTTACATCTTAATGGTTTAAATTATATTTAAAATTTGTTTAATAACTGAAACTAATCCAGTTTATTATATTTTTTCATTAAATTTTCATAGGTTCCCTGAGGAAGAATCCATTTTAGCGGAACACCTATTTTCTGCCCGAATTTACCAAAATAATAATGAGCTTTCCATTTATTTTTATTTAAGAGCGACTCAATATAAGCAGCAACTTCTAATGGTTCTGTTCCTTCACCTACATGAGCATTCATCAGAGCATATACTTTTTCAAAAACATTTTGATAAGGTTGTGAGACTTTTGTTCTCACCCTGTTTTCGGCAATATTGGTTTTGATGTCGCCTAAGTGAAGGGAACAAACTTCAATATTCCAAGCATAGACTTCATATCTCATCGCTTCCGTTACTTTATCCAAAGCCGATTTCGAAGCTGAATAAAACCCACGGAAAGGCAGTCCCATTTCACTTCCTATGCTGGAAATATTGATGATCTTGCCGAATTTATTTTCACGCATTTTCGGCAGAACGGCAGTCATCATCTGAACCGCACCTACCAGATTCAGATTGAATAATTTCAGGATATCTTCTTTAGTGGAATCTTCTACAGCTCCCACCATTCCCATTCCGGCATTGTTGATCAATGCATCAATTCTGGTTTCGGTTTTTAAAACTTCCGCAATAGCGTTTTCTACTGCTGTATTATCTGTAATATCCGTAGGAATAGAAGTAAAGTATGTACTTTCCGTATATTTCCGGCTCAATCCGTATACTTTATGGCCTTTTTTTCCAAAATATTCGGCTAAGACAAAACCGATTCCGGATGATGTTCCTGTGATGATGATAACTTGTGCGTTGTTCATAATTAGTTTTTTACTAAAATAGTTTGAAGATCTTCCCAGAATTGAGGATAGGATTTCTCCACTACATCTTCATCTTCAATATGGAGTTCTTTGATCAGACAGAAGGGAGCAAAGCTCATAGCCATTCTGTGATCCTGATAGGTTTTGATGGAAATATTTTCTTCGGTTTCCCCGAAACTAATCGATTTAATTGTTGAACCCGTAATTTCAGTTTCTGTTCCTATTTTTTTCAGTTCATTATATAAAGCCAGCAATCTGTCGGTTTCTTTTACCCTTAATGTTCCCAATCCTGAAATTTCAAAAGGAATCTGAAGTGCAGAAGCCGTTACGCAAAGAGTTTGGGCAATATCCGGACAATTATTCATATCCAGAACTATTTTTTCAGGGAAGGAGAAATCAGGATCAGGTTGTAATGTTATTGTATGCTCACCTTCTGAGAAAATAGTTTTAATACCAAAGAATTTTTCATAAATATCAGCAATGGCGGAATCTCCCTGTGTGGATTCTCTATAAAAGCTTTTCAGATGAATCGTTTCTCTTCCCAATGCACCAATTGAATAATAATAAGAAGCGGAGCTCCAGTCGCTCTCCACTTCATAATTCATCATTGAAGAATGCTTATCGAAAGGCCCTACTTTGATGGTGTTTCCTATAAAGCTGTTTTGAATTCCGAACTTCGTCAGAATATCCAGTGTCATTTCAATATAAGACCTTGAAGTTACTTCGCCAACTAAATTGATTTCCAAGCCGTTTTCCAATTTTCCTGCGATCAATAGAAGCGAAGTAATGAACTGGCTGGAAATATTCGCCGGAACATCCACCTTAGTTTCGGTAATTTTTCTTCCCTGAATTTTTAATGGTGGAAAACCTTCATTTTCCATGTATTCGATCTCCACACCAAGATTTTGTAAGGCAGTAACCAAATTTTTGATCGGTCTTTCTTTCATTCTTTTGGAACCGGTAAGAATTGTTGTTTTTCCATCCTGGATTGAGTAGAACGAAGTAAGGAAACGCATGGCAGTTCCTGCATGATGAATGTCTACAATCTCTGTGTTTTCAGACAGCGCTTTCTTGAGTAACTGTGTATCCTGCGAATTGGAAAGATTGCCAATTTTTATGGTGTTGAATAAACTTTCCAAAATCAATAAACGATTCGAAATACTTTTCGAACCGCTGATCTGTATGGTTTTGTTTCCTGTTAATTGTGATTTTTCTAACTTCATTTTTATATTAACTTCATTGTTTATAATAGATTACGCCATCCTGGTTAGCGTAGGAGAATAGATTTCCTTCTTTATCATACAGCTGTACGAGATGAAAACCATCCATTCCGTAATTTCTTTTTTTAAGAATGGGGATTTTTTTATAATCTCCTTTAAATGGGAAGAGTTTATTATCTTTTCCTGGTTCTAATATCTTATAAACTTCTCCTTTCTTTACAATAAACACATCATGGTTTCCCCAAGCGGAACTGGAGGTCATAATTTCATCATATTCAGCAGGAATGATCCATTCCTTTTTTCGCATATCCATATAACCGAGCTTTCCGTTTTCCTTGATAATAGCGAAATAATCCGTCGATAATTTTCTCGGGTTTACAGAAAGTACAGGAACATTGTATGGTTCTGTATACTTTTTGGAATCGGAAATCGCTTTGATCTCATTAATAATCCTGTCATCAACTTTTACCGGTGGTTGTTTTATTCCTTCGTTATAAATAGGCATAACCTCATAGCTGCCCGCTGAAGAACGATAAGGAGAAGAATAAGGATTTAATGCCTGAATATTTTCGGTGGCCTGTTTTGTAAGCTTTCCGTTTTCAAAATTTAGAGTCAGTCTTATTCCGCTTAGATCCGGTTGGTAATAGTCGATAGAAAAAATAGCCGGAAATTGATCATAATGGGTTTTTACTTCCTCTGCACCTTCAAAAAAGGTTTTGGAAATTTTTAATGTTTTTTTATCCAGCAGATACAGACCATTCTTCGCGCTTCTGTCATTGGTAAGAATAAGAATCTCATTGTTAAGTGGCTTTTTCTCATCTTCAATAAAGTTCACATATCTGAAAGACTGGTCAAAAATTTTTTTACCGCCCAAAGAATATACGTCTGTCTCACTATAACTTGGAGAACCGTTGGACATATAATAGCTCTGAAGATCTTTTATTTTGGTTGCAATAATGAAACCAGTGTCAATACTGAAAAAATTATAATCAGTATCTTTTAATATGGGCTTATTTTTAACAATATAAGTTGTTTTGAAGTCTTTTTCACCCGATTGTTTGGTAGCTGTAAACTCTCCCGGATACATCATTACATCAATAACATCATATTCCGCAGGAATAATCATTTTTCCGGATTCATCGGAAATGCCATATTTGTTACCTACTCTGTAAGGAAACGTTATCTGGCAAAAAGATAATATATAGATGAAAAAGAATATAAATACTAATCGTTTTTTCATTATTTCAACTTCTTGTTGTTCTGATGACGCTCTTTATCGCGGTCAGTTTTCACTTTCATTTTTCTGTCAAATGCTTCCTGTAGATTGACTCCGGTCTGATTGGCGAGGCATAACGTTACAAACAACACATCTGCAAGTTCTTCTCCCAGATCTTTGGTTTTGTCACTTTCTTTTTCACTTTGTTCTCCATATCTTCTGGCGATAATTCTGGCCACTTCCCCAACTTCTTCCGTAAGCATAGCCATATTGGTAAGCTCATTGAAATAGCGGACTCCAATGGTTTTGATCCATTCATCTACCTGTTGCTGCAAATTGGTGATTTCCATTATTGATAAGCGCCGAGAGTAGGGTTGGAAGTTCTGGATGCATTCACGATATCGAAAGGAACGGTTCCAGCAACGGTAACATTCCCTTTATTTCTTGCTGGAGAAGTTGGTTTTACCCTTAAATTTAAATGCGAGGTGAAATAATTAACAAACTGGGGATCTTCGTTTTTAAAACTTTGAACTACATCCATATGATCAAACTGGAACCCGGCATCAGAAGTATTTGAATATTTCAAAAGGCAATTCTGGATTAAGAAATTGAATAGTTGGTTTGGTGTCTGCTCAAAATTCACCGCATTATCCCTGTCTGAATAGAAAATACTGTTTTTCATATTAAGATGTAATGCCCCAAGTTCTATCTGGCCTGAATCATTTTTCCATTCATTGGTAGCAAATAAACTCAGCCTGTTAAAAGATGACATCACATCCGAATAATTGGCAATTGTGGAATGAGTATAGGTATGATTACCCCCTTTGAAGATCCCTATACAGGATTCACCACAGTTATTCATCACAAGATTGCTGGCATTCACAGTAGAATTTATAGCATAAATTCCAAACTCCTGGAAAGTATGAATAAAAGAATTTGTGATTGTTGCGCTTGTCTGTTTCATTTCAAGTCCCCTCGTTCCGCCGAAAAGTCTTGCATAATTCATATTCAGGGTAGAGTTGGCTTCCATTTTAATGGAATTCCAGTTTTTGGGAATGGTGTCATATTTAGGATCATTTCTGTCTCCGCGGATCACCACTTCATTATTCAATGCTCCGTTAATGTTCAGGGTAGCTCCCGAAGAAACTTTCATTCCGCTGTTTTTGTGGAAATATACTTTGGTTCCGGGTTCTATGTCTAAGGTGACATTAGGATCAATAGTTAAATTTCCATAAATGATTTTCGCTTTATTATTAGTCCAGGTGGTATGATTGGTAATGATGTTTGGATTGGTAGGCGTTTCAATGAAAAATTCAGCATCCTGTACTACGGAAAATAAAGTAACGTGTTGTTGACCAACAGGGCTGGTGAAGATGATTTTGTCTTCTGCAATCGCCTCAGGTCCTGAAGCTTCCGGTGCAATTTCAACAAAAATATAAAGACTGTCTTTTTTTCTTAACGGAACATTCTGGAAATCATATCCCGGTTTTCCGTCCACATTGATTCTGTAAAGAGATGTGGCTCCCTTTTCAAGATTGATTCTCGGGATCAGAATATCCTTATCTTCATTATTATACACCTTCACTGCGTACGTTTCGGAGCGGATCTGGTGATATACCGTATCACAGAACACGGTGTCTTTTGAAAAACTTAATGACTGAGAAGGAGAATCAAACGTAATATCATCTTTATTACATGATAATGTTACAAGAAGCATCCAAAAGGAAAAAGCCAGTAATAATTTGAATTTCATCGAAATTAAAGTTTAAACAGATTTCAAATTTAACGAAAATACTTTAAATTTCTTATCAAATAAAATTTATTGGATGGCTAGTTTGGAGATTAGAAAAAAAGTTGTATTTTTGCAACCTAAAATTAGCAGAGAAATATCCATTACTATTTCGAAAGCAAAACTTTAATTTTTTAAAAATTGTATTATGAAAAACGGAATCCACCCAGAAAATTATAGACTTGTTGTTTTCAAAGATATGAGTAACGACGAGGTGTTTCTTTGCAAATCTACTGCAGAAACAAAAGATACGATCGTATACGAAGGACAAGAGTACCCTCTAATCAAAATGGAAATCTCTTCTACTTCTCACCCTTTCTACACTGGTAAAGTAAAATTAGTTGACACTGCTGGTAGAGTAGACAAGTTCATGAACAAATACAAAAAATTTGCTAAGTAATTTTTTGTTACCACAATATTTAAAGTCTTTCGGTTTCCGGAAGACTTTTTTATTTATTTCAGAATAGAAATTAGTTTTACTATTTGTATTTTTGCTTAGGTAGAAATTAGATGCGGAACCTGGAGGTTATTATATAAAACTTCCTGCTTCCACTCTCTGAATACTGACCTCTAACCTCAAACTTCTACAAAATGCAGATAGTATTTTCAGATGCGCAATATTGGGAAGATTTTCTTCCGCTTACCTTTACCCGCCCCGTTGCAGAAATGCGATGTGGAATCCTTACCTTTTCCGAAAGATGGCAGAAAATTTTAGGAGAGACGGAAATCTCTTATTTTACAGAAAATTATCTACAGGATAAATTCAGAAGTCCTGAAGAAAAAGAAGGACTTTTTTTAGTAGCCAATTTTTTACCGACCGAAAATGTGATCCGGCAGATCAAAGGCCTGAAGCAAGGAGAAGCGCTGGTGTATGAGGACGAACTGATCGCTGCGAAAATCAATATGAAAGGATTTTCTCTGAATCAGATTGAAAGAATGACAGATATCAAAGAAGAGCTTGTTTTCTTTAAAACGCCTAAAGATCTATTTACCTATAATCATAAAGCCATTGATTTTGACTTTGAATTGCTTACCAGGGGAAGAACTTCTCAGCAGCTTTCTGCCACCAATGGATTCATAGGGGATAAAAAAGACCTGTTCATTGAAGAAGGTGCCTATATAGAATTCTCCACACTCAATACCAAAACCGGTAAAATTTATATCGGTAAAAATGCGGAAGTGATGGAAGGTTGCCATCTCCGTGGCCCGATTACGTTAGGGGAAAGTTCCAAATTCAATCTGGGAGCTAAAATCTATGGCGCTACAACTATTGGTCCTCACTGTAAAGTGGGTGGTGAAGTCAATAATATTATCATTTTCGGCTATTCAAGCAAAGGACACGATGGCTTTGTGGGGAATTCCGTAATCGGTGAATGGTGTAATTTCGGTGCGGATACCAATTCATCCAATATGAAAAACAATTACGGAAATGTAAGATTCTGGAATTACAGAACCAAAGCATTTGAAGACACAGGATTACAGTTTGCTGGTCTTATTATGGGAGATCATTCTAAAACAGCAATTAATACCCAACTGAATACAGGAACTGTTGTAGGTGTAGCTTCTAATATTTTCAAAGAAGGTTTCCCCCCAAACCACGTTGAAAATTTTTCATGGGGCGGGTTTAAAGATGATGAAAGATTTAAACTGGATAAAGCCTACGAAGTGGCGGAAAGAGCCATGGCCAGAAGAAATGTAGCTTTAACGGATGAGGATAAAGCGATATTGAAACATATTTTTGATACCTATTAGAAAGATAAAAACCTCCAATTTTGGAGGTTTTTTATCTTCCTAATAATATTCAATTTCTCTTACCCATTTATACAAATCCTTTCCATTTACATTTTTTATAATTTCTGTCCAATTTCTTTGCTTATCAAATTTGTATTTGAATATGACTTCAGTCGGTTTTAAATCTTCTTTATTTTTCCCCCAAGTGTCTAAATAAAAAAGTTTTTCTATTTGATTATGTTTATATACAAACTGAATTTGATTTGAAATATTTCCCTGATAAAAATGTATTTTTGTTTTAAGGTTTCCGTCATTATAATATTCATAAATTATTGATGATGTACTTGCATAACCTCCCTCTTTTATTTCTTCACGATATTTTCCGTCTTTCTCTAATACAAAATAATGATATTTGTCATCCTGAATTTGTGTTTCTTTTTTAATTCTTCCTAATGAGTCACGTTCGTATTTCGTATATCCACTTTGAAAAAGTTTTTTGTTATAATGATCAATTTTGTAATCGAAGAATTTTGATTCTTTAATTTGAAACTCGTTATCATAAAAATTAACCTGACAAAGTTTTTTTCGGAAAATTGAATCTTTTCCTTCTTGAAAAGAACTTTCTCCGACCTTTTTCCATATGAAATCGGTTACAGCAAAAATACTATCGGTTTTTGATAATGTATCAAATTTTGTTACTAAGAATGGGTCATAAAATTCACGATTCCCAAAATAGATTTTAGCAGGTTCATTTTCCCATTTTGAGCGGTATTCTATAAATTTTAATTTTTTACTTGAACCTTTATAAATATTCTTCTTGTTGGTTGTAGAGTATTTATCAGTAGACCTTTCATTTATTAGTCTTCCCAGACTATCGTAGGTATAAGTATAATCATCAACAATTTCACCCGATCTGTAATACCATGTTTCTTTTGTAATATTTCGGTTTTTGTCATAATAAGTCTCATTATTAGTATATCTGCAAAAATCTGTTTCAAACCATGTTCCTGCCATTCTTTTTCTCAAATTTTTGGGTTTCATAATTGTGGCATGACCATATTCATCATCACCTTTCATGAAAGTAAACGGGCCTGAATTATTTAGAAAAACCACATATTCTTTTACATATTTAGGCTTTCCTAAAATTGAATCGCTTATGACTTGTGAGTTAAAATAAACCGATAAAAAAAATAAAATAAATAATATTTTTTTCATATTTCATCATTTGGGAAAGCCTCCGAAGAGGCTTTGCTTATTGTTTGGTAAAAATTAAATCTTTTGTCTCCGGCAGATAAATAGTAGTATCTAAAGTAGGAGGGCATTTATCTGCTGTTGTCGTAATATCATCTGGATAGTAGTCCCAAGATATTTGATTAGCATTAACTTTTTTTAATATTATTCTTTCCCAACCTACACTACAATTAGTGCCGCTATAAAAAAAGTTCACTTTATTTTGAGCAGGTGTAGTACTAATACTATATAATTCAATATCATATACATTATTTTGAGTATCTTGTAAAATTGACCCTGTAGAACTTTTTACAATATACTTTATGATTAAAACATCCATATAGTAATTTTTTTGTCCAGTTTTTTCTGGTTTTTGTTCTTGTTTGGTTATATAAAGTGTAATTTCATTTCCATTAAAGTTAGCTTGGTAAATTCCAATATAAGGTGTAAGCTCATTATCCAAATCTTTTAAATATGAGTTTGGGGGAATTTCTTCATAATCTGCATTTAGTGGATAGACTTGCTGAGCTTTGCAAGAAATAAAATTTGTAATTAAAAGAAAAATTACTATTCTTAAATATATTGTTTTCATATTTTATTTTTTTAAATTAAAAATTATGGACAAGGTGTTCCAACGAGCATACCATTACTATCTTCAGCGACATTATAGACTGTTCCGTTTGGTTCTACTCGTTGTAGATTTACCTTTCCACTTAAATTCATACTTTTAAGTATCAATAAATAATTTTTTCCAAATCCTTTCCATAAGCAAAAACCGCTTTTCAGCGGTTTATATCTATTGCTTAGTAAAAATCAAATCTTTTGTCTCAGGAAGATAAATAGTAGTGTCTAAAGTTGGAGGGCATTTATCTGCTGTTGTAGTTATATCATTAGGACGATATTCCCAGGAAATCTGTGTTGGGTTAATCTTTTTTAATTTAATTCCTCCAAAGCCAACATTACAATTTGTTCCTGTATAAACAAAATTTATAGTATTTTCAACAGAATCAATATCAATACTGTATAAAGCTGCAATATTAAGGTTATTATTCTGAGTATCTTGCAAAATAATTCCTGAGGAATTTTTTACAATATACTTTATTACTAAAGCATCCATATAATAATTTTTTTGAGAACTTTCTTCTAATTTGTGTTCTTGTTTGGTAATAAATAAAGTAACTTCATTACCATTGAAGTTTGTTTTGTAGATTCCCACATAAGGATTTAATTCATTATTAGTGTCTTTTACGTAAGCACCATTTGGAATATCTAAAAAGGAAGTATTTAGAGGTAAAGTTTGCGCTTTACAAGACATTAAGATTATAAATAATGTTAATGCGAATAAAATTTTTGTCTTTATTGTATTCATATTTATTTTTTTAATTGATTATTAAGGACAAGGTGTTCCAACGGGCATACCGTTAATATCTTCAGCGACATTATAAACTGTTCCATTGGGCTCTACTCGTTGTAGATTTACCTTTCCACTTAAATTCATAATTTTTAATGTTTCAAGAAATAATTTTTCCAATCCTTTTTCATTAAGGTCTCCTGAAGTTTTAATGTATGTTGACCCGTTCTTAGATTTATTTGTTAAATTACTTACAAGCTTTTGATAATCTGTTACAAACTTATTCATTTGTGTAGGCGTATAAACATAACTTCCCAATTCCGTACCAGTTCCCGTATAATTTATTACATAGTGTATATATTGTACATTATCAGGAGAGCAATTACACCATTCTGCAGCAATCATACCAAAATAGGCATTTCCCACCCCGTCCTGTATACTTTGTGCTGCGGCAAATCCAAACAAGGTATCTGCAATATCCGGTGGCGAAAACATATGGGTTCCGGTTGCAGTATGGTTATGATAGGCTCCATAGCCATCAGTTACGTTATTAAAAACTACTTTGTGGGCTGCATTTACATCTGCAGGTACTATAGTCCCGTCTTTTTTCTCCTTAAAGCCAATTTCTCCGGCATTAATATCAGAAAGTGTTTTCTTGGCCTGATCCTTCACGCCGCTTATCCCTTGTTGCACATTGGGCCTGTTAAGCACAGATTTTGTTTTCTCGCATGGCGTTTGATTCTGAGGATTATTAGGATCAGTAGTACCTCCACTTCCGCCACCGCCATAATCAAAACCGCCACTGCTGCCACCTTCATTAAAGTCCGGGTTACTATAATCCTGAAAAGAATAGCAGTTTTGGTAAGAATAAGATTCCCAATGTCCGCTTCCCCAATAATCATTTTCATTATCCGGAAACCAAACTGAGTAAGAGTTTGTAACACAGATTGAACCTTTCTGTGCAGATAATATATTGTTTTTGTTACTTTCTATTTTATGGCGGGTATATTTACCAAATAACATTTTATCAAAGAAAACAATATTTTCCGGAGTGTTGTCATATTTAAAGTAAACCTTTTTGTCAAATCTTGCGCAGGAAAGTGTACTTACCACTTTGTTATTTTCTACAATGGGAACCACCAGAAAGGTTTCGTCATACTTTCCCATACTCATAGCATAATCCCATTGTGGGACTCCGCTTATTCTTTTAATTTCAGATTCATGTTCATTGTAAATTTTAATGATGTTTTTAATGTACTTCTCATCTTCTTTCCAGAAGCTTTTGGAATGATATTCCACCACTGCAGTATTTTCGGCAGAATATACTTCATCGTGTACACAGGAATACACAGTAAACAGGAAGGCTATTAACAGGAATAGCCTGAGATAATTTTTTCTCATAAGATGTGTTTTTCGTTGTTAAAAATATAAAATTTTTGTTACCTCACAAATATGAGAGATACTTTTAAAGTGGAGAAGTAAAAAATACTAGTTTCCGTATAATTTTTCTAAAAGAAAAATTATGTAATTTTGATAAAAATAATTCGTATGATGACTTTAGGAAAATTAAAAAAAGTCAGAATCAATAATAACTCTACTGAGTGGTGTCTTATTAAGAGACTTGTTATTTTGCAAAAACCGTATTCCAATTTTGAAAATAATAAGATGCAGAATATACTTCTGCAAAAAGCTTATCGATGACAAAATAAAAAACTTCAAAATATTTTTTTGAAGTTTTTTATTTCCGGATGTAATGAATTTCAATTTTTAATTGTCTTATTGATAGAAACAAAACTTATGACCCAAGAAACCTTTAAGAATACGGTGTTTATTCTCAAAAATGAGATGTATCGTTTTGCGAAAAGGTTCGTTATGAGCAGTGATGAAGCAGAAGATGTAGTGCAGGATCTCATGATTAAGTTTTGGCAGAAGAAAGATGAGTTGGAACAATTCGGGAATTTAAAATCCTATGCGTTGAAATCCGTCCGGAACGAATGTCTCAACAGGCTGAAGCACCACGATGTAAAATTAGGTTTCGCAGATATGCAGCTTCACCAATCCGAGCTTTACAGTATGGAAGTGAACAATCTTAAAGAACAGATTATCGGGTTTATCGACCAGCTTCCGGAAAAGCAGAGAATGGTGATTCACCTGAAAGATGTAGAAGAATATGAGGTCTCGGAAATTTCTGAACTTCTGGAAATGGAAGAAAACGCAGTAAGAGTAAATCTTATGCGGGCAAGACAAAAAGTAAAAGAACAAATTTCACAACTGATGAGCTATGAACAAAGATCAATTTCAAGATAAATACGACGAAGTCTTCCAAAAGTTAAAGGAAGAGAAAATGGATTGGGATTTTGAAGATTTTCTTCAGAAAGCGGAAGGTAAAAATGAAGATGCGAAAATAATCCCACTAGAAAAAAACAAACCCTCATTTCCGAAATGGTTCTGGATGGCGGCAGGATTGGTATTGATTTTTAGTATAGGTTTCCTTTTTAATCAAAACCAGGAGACAGATGTTAACAATCAGGCAAAACTGGTTCAGGATGAGGTTTTAAAACAGAAAAACGATTTCATCAATGAGAATCACGAGCTTCAGAACCAGGTAGCCGTTAATCATACGGACTCTATTTCCGGTGCGAAAAAAGATTCCATATTTGAGGATAATGCTGTAGCAGAGAAAGATGTTTTGGATGAGATCCTTCCCAAAAGAGGAAGATTGAAAAAAGAAACAAAACCCAGATTTGTAGATAATTCTTCTTATACAAAAGCAGAAAATGACTCTACAGGATATAAAGATTCTTATGTGATTGTCAATGGAAAAAGAATTGACAATGTAGAAGAAGCGATTAATGTAACTAAATATTCATTCCAGATATTAGCCAACAACGTTAGTGAAACATTGGCACAACCTAAAGTAATGAATGACGATTATTAAACTTTAAAAGACAATGCTCCTGATCAGGCACTAATAATCAAAACTGAAAAATTAAAATTGACTCATGAAAAAAATACTAATAATATTCGCACTTGCCTTCTCCCACTTCTTTACGATGTATGGGCAGGAAGACAAATTTGACAAACTTTTTGACAAGTATCAGGAAGTGGAAGGAGTAACTTCCATTAAAATCGCAAAACCGATGTTCGGAATGCTGAGCAGTCTGGATATTGATGATTCTCAGCTGGATCAGATCAAACCGTTTCTATCCAAAATTAACGGATTAAAAGTTCTGATCACAGAAAATCCTGAAAATATCAATAGTGCAGAAGGATTGAAAGTTCAGAATAACCTTTCGCAGCTAAGCAAAGATATTTCTTCCTATCTGAAGAACCTTAATTACAGTGAAATTATGACGGTGAATAATTCCGGAGCTAAAATCAAATTCCTTTCCTCAAAAGCTATAGATGGAATGGTGGATGATTTGCTGCTAAGCATCAATGCCGGCGGAGGAGAAAATATCCTGGTAAAACTGGATGGAAAGCTTTCTATGGACGATATCAATAAAATTATCAATTCCAGTGAAACTAAAAGCAATCCCATCAGCAATACAAGAAACAGCCTGACTTCAGAAAATACCTCTTCCTATCTGAACGGAGAATCCAGGAATGTAGGTGAATTTTCAGGAATTCAGGTAAGTACAGGAGTGAATGTGGTTTTTAAACAGGAAAGCCCTACCAACGTAAAAGTGATTGCTGATGCAGATAAGCTGCAATACGTTGTTACCAAAGTAGAAAACGGGGTTCTGAAAGTATATGTAGATAACAAAGGAGTGAAAAATTTAAAATTTAAAAATTTAAGTGTTAATGTTTCTTCTCCAAGATTAGATAATATCAAGACTTCTTCAGGGGCAAGCTTTACTACCGTGAATTCTTTAAAAGAAAACAGTCTGGTTATGGATGCTTCTTTCGGAGCAACAATCAATGGAAAATTCAATATATCCAACTCCGTACAGGTGGACGCAACTTCCGGAGCAGTGATCAAAGCTAATCTCACGTCCAGAGACCTTACGGTAAAAGGTGCCAGTGGTTCTAATACAAATTTTGAAGGACAGGCAGATACAGCAATATTTGATATCAGCAGCGGAGCACTTTGTAAAGCAGATAGTTTTAGAGTAAATACGGCTGAAGCGGAATCTACTTCCGGCGGAAACTTATCAGTGCATGTCGTAGATAAATTTAAAGTAAAAGCTTCATCAGGAGGTTTGGTAAAATATAAAGGAACTCCTGAAATAAAATCTGATATCAACAAAGTCTCAGGCGGAACCCTAAAACCAATCAATTAAAACTAATAGCCATGAAAATTTTGAAAAACCTCTTTTTAATTGTTGGAACCCTGTTTCTTTTGCAATCATGTGTAGTTTCCGACAAGTCAAATATGGCTTTCATCACAGCCGGTGAGCATGATTTTGAAGGAGCACGATTTGTGAGTGTGAATGTCCCGCTATTTCTGGCAAAACCCTACATCAAAAAAGCATTAAGAGAAGATGGAGGGGATGAAGAAGTGATCAGACTGGTCAGAAAAGTTTCAAAAATAAAAATTTTGACTGTTGAAAACGGAAATAGAGCCTTATTGAAGGACTATGCTCAATATTTAAATGATAACAGCTATGAAGATTGGGCCACCATAAAACATGATGGAGACAACGTGAATGTAAGAGTGAAACAGAGGGGTAATACCATTAAAAATATGCTCATTACAGTAAACTCAGATAAAGATCTTGTTTTTGTGGATGTGAAAGGAAACTTTACGGTAGCTGATATTTCCAAAATGCTCAATTCCGTTTCAGATAAATAATTTTCCACGATTAAATTCAATTGAAAAGCAACAGTAACTTCACATATTAAATTATTTTGTACAACCGTTCTGATTCAGGACGGTTTTTGATTTAAGTTATTGATTATTAAATTTTATTTAAACTATCAAAAAGAATTTTCATATCTCACCAAAATAACCTAATTTTGCAAAGAAAGTAAAGATGTCTATTCATAACAAAATTGTAGAGACAGCCATCACTTTCGATGACGTTCTTCTAGTCCCTTCTTACTCAGAAGTTTTACCTAATCAGGTTTCATTAAAATCAAGACTTACCGATAAAATTACGCTGAATGTTCCGATCGTTTCTGCTGCAATGGACACAGTTACTGAAGCAGATCTGGCAATTGCATTGGCAAGAGTCGGAGGTTTAGGTTTCATTCACAAAAATATGCCGATTGCGGAACAGGCTGCACAGGTAAACCGTGTGAAACGTTCAGAAAACGGAATGATTTCTGACCCTGTTACCCTTTCAAAGGATCATACTTTAGGGCAGGCTAAGGAAATGATGGCTAAATATAAAATTTCTGGTCTTCCGGTAGTAGATCCGGATAATGTTTTAATCGGAATTATTACCAACAGAGATGTAAAGTATCAGGAAAATCTTGATATGAAAGTGGAAGAAATCATGACGAAGGAAAATCTGATCACTTCCGATAAAGATACCAACCTTGAGAAAGCAAAAGAAATTCTTTTAAAAAACAGAGTTGAAAAACTCCCTATCGTAGATAAAGAAAACAAATTGGTTGGTTTAATTACGATTAAAGATATTGATAATCAATTAGAATATCCGAATGCTAACAAAGATCAAAACGGAAGACTTATCGTTGGAGCCGGAGTTGGTGTAGGAGAAGATACTTTAGACAGAATTGCTGCTTTGGTTCAGGCGGGAGTGGATATTATTGGTATCGATTCCGCACACGGGCATTCTAAAGGGGTATTGGATAAAATTGCTGAAATCAGAAAGACATATCCGGATTTGGATATCGTTGGAGGAAATATTGTAACGGCAGAAGCTGCAAAAGATTTAATCAAGGCTGGGGCAAATGTTCTTAAAGTAGGGGTTGGCCCAGGATCTATCTGTACTACAAGAGTGGTTGCCGGAGTGGGAGTTCCTCAGTTATCAGCTATTTATAACGTTTATGAATATGCACAGTCTAAAAATGTAACGGTAATTGCAGACGGAGGAATCAAGCTTTCGGGAGATATCGTAAAAGCGATCGCGAGTGGAGCAGGGGCAGTAATGTTAGGTTCTCTTTTAGCGGGAACAGACGAAGCACCAGGGGAAGAAATTATCTTCCAGGGAAGAAAATTCAAATCTTACCAGGGAATGGGAAGTCTTTCTGCGATGAAGAGAGGAGGTAAAGAAAGATACTTCCAAAGTGAGGCTAAGAAATTTGTGCCGGAAGGAATTGAAGGAAGAGTGCCCCACAAAGGGAAATTAGAAGATGTGATCTTCCAATTGACAGGAGGTTTAAGGGCCGGAATGGGATACTGTGGAGCAAAAGATATTGAAACTTTACAGAAAGACACCAAAATGGTGAGAATTACAGGAAGCGGATTAAAAGAATCACATCCGCATGACGTGATCATCACTCAGGAAGCTCCTAATTATTCTTTATAAAGAACATGCTATTATATGATAAAAAGCTCACAGATTCTGTGAGCTTTTTTATTCAACTTTCCGGAATTTGAATCCTGGTTTAATCACTTGGTTTAAAAATTTACCTTTAGATTGTGCTGCCCGGAAATTATCAAGAATTTTTTGAGGAACATTCAGATAATCATATACGGCTCCTGATCGATATATAATACGCAATATTTCAGTTTCAGGAAAATATAAATAATGATGTATCACTGAAGAAGGCATATAAAATAATATGCAAAAAATATTCCTTAAGCCGTAAAAAAAGCTTCCGAAATCCGAAAGCCTTTAAATACAGGTTTTATTTCTTTACAAACTTAAATTCATAGGTCTCAGAATCTTTTGTGATAATTTTTAAAACATAGATTCCTGAAGAAAGCTGAGAAACATGAATCTTTTTCTCAAAAACTTCAGATGAGGTCAATTGTCCGCCTATAGTGTAAATCTGAATAAGTCTGCCATTATCTATGCCTGAAATGGTGATAAAATCAGAAACAGGATTAGGGAAAATTTGAACTTTTCTTTTTACAGCATCAGATACAGCAAGAGTAGTTGTATGTACATCTCCTGTCATCGTGGAATTGGCTGCCGTGAGATTTCCTCCGCATCCGCCTGCTGGCTGAGTGAAGGTTGTATTCTCCACCCATGTTCCAACAGTATTGCTTGGGGGATTGATCGCTGTATTATTCCCTGTGGAATTATAATAGACCAAAAAAGGAGCTGAAAAAGTTCCATATCCTTCATCCGCCAGGAATTCCCACCTCGTCAGAGTATTGTTCCACTGTAGTTTAAATTCACAGCTTCCCAGTCCGCTACAGCTCTGTCCGTCTATAGGTGTTGTCATATAAATATTCTTACCATGAGTATCTACTCCGGTTTTAGTGAATGTATAAGTCTGATTATCGAATATATTGTAACAGCCTTTAAATGTTATAGTTTGTGCAAAAGCAACACTTCCAAAAGTCAGACTCAATAAGTATAGAAACTTCATAACTTATTTAATTAAAAGATGGGAAAATACCTTGTAAAGCAATAATGCATCTTAATGTAACAAACGGAGGTCTGTTTTCGTGTGGCTGGCTTCCTCCTGTAGGAGAGATCATAGTGTTTTTCATAGTTGTATTGGCTGCTGCATCAGAATACTCTTTATCCAATCCTTTGGTATCGGCCGGAAGATTATTGGTAGGTGAGTTCTGGTTTCCTTCTGTTGTTACTGCAGACACGCCATGAGTATGTGCAGGCATCTGTTGAGTAGTTAGTGTAACATTTTCTGAGCCGCCTATTTCCCCGATTATATAAGGAGACAATCCTGGCCCCTGTCCCTGAGAAATCAGTACCCTTCCTCTCATATCCGGTAAAGCAAAAGTAGTTACTCCGTTTCCTCCGTATGTTGTTCCTAAAAGTGAAAAAAGAGCCTGATTTTGTGCAATAGATAATATTTGTCCATTACAATCAGCCCAACCGTTGGGAGCTTTATTATACGGAACAAAAGCGATTTGGCCAAGGAATGGTTCAGATGCTTGAGCATGTAATGCTGGTGCAAATATACTGCAGATCAGCAGTATAGATGCCAAGAATATTTTTTTCATGATAGTTAGTTTAGGTATACTAAGTTAAGTAATATTTTAAGTATAAAACAAAAAAACCTTTCAGGATTTGCTGAAAGGTTAATTATGTTGAAAAACGAATTTTAATTTCGGAGATTATTTTTGAAATCTTCAATCCTGTGATCGGTTAGGGCATTCCCTTTTTCAATCTTTTCTTTTGAATACAAACGGAAATCATTTTCTGTCTTTTCCAGAAGATAATCGTAAGGTCCGATGGAAGAAATAAGTTTCACCAAAACCGGTGAAATTTCAAGACAGATAAATAAGCCCATAATAAAAGCGGCAGCCAGTCCTATAATTGCAGAATTTTTACCCAACTCATCTAAGGCCTGCAATCTGGCAGCAAATCCGTTGAACTTATCTTCAAAGGTTTCTGTAGATTTTCTCTCAGTTTCAAGATTGTTATACACTTTTGAGATCTCTTTGTCCAGATATTCTAGTCTTGAAGCAGATTGTTTTTGGAAGTTTTCCAAATCCTGTCTTCTTTGTTCCTTAAGTTCCTGTTTACGCTTGGCATTCGGGCCGAAACCTTCTTTCCCACTCGTCAGTCCTGATTTTTTACCTAAAATTTCTTTTTCAAGTTCCACAGAAGCGGAGTCATAAGATTTTTGATATTGAGCTATCTTATCAGAAATCTGTTTCTTCTCGGTTTCAAACGGACCGCTTTGTTGCAGAATCCTTCCGGTCATTTCTCCCTGTAGTTGCTTTTTATTTCTCTGAATAATTGTATTGAGTTGTTTATTAATTTCTTTTTCAAAAATCTTAAGTTCCAACGGTTTGGAAATAATGATCCCTAAAAAAGTAGCCAGAACCAGCCTTGGAACTGCCATTAAAATCTGATTCCACAATGTTCCGGTTTTCTTAATAGAAGAAACAATGTATCGGTCCAGATTAAAGATCATTAATCCCCATAAAATTCCAAAGCCTACTGATGCCCAAAGGTTGTCAAACACGGTATACATAGCATAACCTGCGGAAAGCGTTGCAAAAACAGCCGTAAAAAGAACAATTCCTCCGATGCCTGCAAATTTGTTCCACTCGCTAGGTGTTTTCCTTAAAATATGGATGTTTCCTCCGGAGCAAACCAGCAGAAACTTCTGAAACCAATTCATAGAATGATTTACCTGATTTATAGTTTGTTGATTACTTTTCATACCTGAAAATTTATACAAAGGTAATACTAAAAATCGTACCATTGTTAAAGATAGTATTATGTTTTGCCAAGTATGTGGGTGTTATTCTGTAGTGTGTTGAAAACCAATATTTTGTATTTTAAATATATTGTTTTGATTGAAACATTGCAATATTGCCACATTTGTGAAAATAGTCTTATCTTTAAATATCCAAACTATAAAAATATTTGAGTTATGAAAAATGTAATAAAAATTTCATTGCTTACCTTTTTGTTATTTATTTTTTCCTGTAAAAAAGAAAAAACAATAGATATGGAGCTTAAAGAAGCAGCTGCAAGTATGAATAAACTTACCCCGCAGATTCTTAACGACATGATACGTCTGGATAGTGTTTCTTCAGAACCTGATAAAATTTTTAAGTATAATTATACCCTATTGGGAGATGTAAAAGAAAATGTCTCTGAAGAACAGATCAGTGAATTTAAAAAAGAAGCGAAACAGGAAGCCATTAATGCTATAAAAACATCTGCAGATATGCAGGAATTCAGGGATAATGATGTAACGCTGAAGTATATTTATTATGATAAAAATGGTAAGCTGACAGCCGATTTTTCCGTTGTTCCTTCTGAATATAAAGGCAAGTAGGTAAATGAATTCGGATCGATTATTTTAATCGATCCGGATTTTGTTTTAAGAAGCTTTCCCAACCGGAATATGACTTTGATTCTGCGATCATTCCGGAATTGAAATGATGGCAAACTGCCACAGCCAGTCCATCGGAGGCGTCCAGGTATTTGGTGGGAAACTCTTTTAGATTCAAAAGGTTCTGAAGCATTCCGGCTACCTGCTCCTTACTTGCATTTCCGTTGCCGGTAATTGCCATTTTTATTTTTTTCGGAGAATATTCAGTGATAGGGATATTTCTATATAAACTGGCTGCCATTGCCACTCCCTGTGCGCGGCCTAATTTTAGCATGCTTTGTACATTTTTTCCGTAAAAAGGAGCTTCTAATGCCACCTCATCCGGATGGAACTCATCAATTAAAGCCAAAGTTTTATCAAAAATATACTTAAGCTTGGTTTCGTGATTAGGATATTTTTTTAGCAAAAGCTCATGAATGGAAACCATTTCCATTTTCCCCTTTTTAATGGAAATAATACCAAAACCCATTACCGTAGTTCCGGGATCTATCCCTAATATTATTTTCTCTGAAATCATTGGGGCAAAGATATAACTTTCCTCACTCATTTGCTGATGAAAAAAGTATGAGGAATCTTATTTCCAGAAAAAATTTCATAAGAGGTATTATTTCATAAAATCGTTAAAGAATAATACGTAAACCAGTGTTGCATTAGTTTGCCATTAGTTTTTTCTCTGCAATGGGGATCCAATGCCCCTCATGTCGAAGAAGCAATATTTTATCAACTAAAAATTTAGTTTTGTATTCTTTGTGCTGATAATCTTCCATGGCTATCAGATAGTTTTCTAATGTCAAATCTCTATAGCCTATGGTTATATGAGGATTAAAAGAATATTTTCCAAACCGGAATTGTTGCTTTACCCGCTCATAAAGATCTTTCAACGATTCACTGATTTCCGGCTTTATGTACAGAACAGGATTTTTATTAGGAAACCCGCTGAAACCATTGAGCGTGATTTCAAACGGAGGTATGCCAGTATCAATTTTCTGAAAAGCGACAAGGATATCATTCTCGAGTTCAAATTCTCTTGAAAAGGGAGGAAACAAGGTGATGTGTGCTTCATTCTTTAATGCTTTGGAACTCTTGTACTGCAAAGCAATATCTCTTTTGAAAACGTTTACTTCATCAATAATGGATTGCGGAGGATAGATGGCGATAAAATATAACTTTGTCATAAGATAAAGTTACAAGGATTGTACTTTAGATACAGGCTTGTTCAAATCTTTTCTCAGGCTGATCACTGTGTTTTCAAGATCATCTGTAATATTCTTTATTTCAACATACGGCCTGAATGCATTTCCTTTTTCTTCATCAGCAATATTGGATAAAATGATCACTGAAGTTTTTTCTTCAGGATAGTAAATATTGAGAGAAGGAGAGCCCTTTATATATCCACTGTGGAAGTAAGCAGTCGGTTGCCCGATATTCGTCATAATTCCGTAGCCATATCCCATTTTACCAAAAATCGGATGATATCTTTCCGCACTTTTGGATATAAATTTTTGAAAAGTTTCAGATTTTAATATTTTCCCCCCATAAAGAGCCTGGTTCCATGTATGCAGATCCTCAATTCCTGAAAGGATACCTCCTGCCGGAATTCCGATCTCTTTATTACCTAATCTCTCAGGCATATTCTGGATTTTTTCAAATTTCTTTGAGTTTCCGATATAGGCCCCCGCAAAATTAGATCCTTTAAAAAGAGTTCCTGTAGAAGAATGATCCATGCCCGCTTTTTTAAAGAGCTCCATTACATTTTCATCATAGCTCTTCCCAGAAGTTTTTTCCACGATTTTACCTAAAGTATTAAATCCGTCATTAGAGTAAAAAAATTCTGACCCACTTTTGAACATAAGCTTTCCGCCAAGAGTATTGATCCCGGAAGTATGATTGAGAAGCTGGTGGATGGTAATGTTTTCATATTCTTTGGTCTGAAATTCTTTGATATAGGTTGAAACTTTATCATCCGGTTTCAATTTTCCCTGTTCCATCTGAAGAAGAATAAGAACAGCTGTAAATTGTTTGCTTACAGAACCGATGGCAAAAATGGTATTGTTATCAATTTTAATTTTTTTATTAAAATCGGAATAGCCATTGGATTTCCGGTATAATTCAAGTGAGTCTTTGAAAACGGCAACGCTTCCGTTAAAATTATATTTTTTAAACACAGAATCGATTTGCTGTTCCAGAAGCTTTTTTTCAAAGGCGATAACAGTAGAATCTATAATAGCATTTCTGTCAACTGTTTTTACAGGTCCAGGATTATTACAGGAGTGGAAAACGAAAAAAGAGATTAATACAATAAATATTCTTACTAACATTGTGTGATTTTTTGCAATGATAAGGAAAAATGAAAAATAAAAGAAATGGTTTGTTTTTTATGAATTTGAAAAAAATGATAATCTCTCCTCTATGTATTTGATTATCATGGTTATGATTTTATATTGCTTGGGAAGGAATATAGGAATATATCTACACGAGTCAGATATGAATACGTTTCATTTAAATAATAAATTTACAATAAGCAAAGCCCCTGGGTTATAATTAAGAAACTCATATTTATAAAATGATCAACGTGGTTTTACAAATGCTATATAAATATCAGTAATTGTCTCGTCTGTCGTAAAAAGTTTTGTATAGGGTTTAGGAATATAATGCACATCATACCTGTTATAAAACATATATAAACTTTTGTTGAAGGTTTTACTATCTAATTTCTTACCTCCTAAAAGCACCAAAGATTTTTCAGTAGCATTCGGAGGACCAATTGAAATCTCACCATATACACTTCCGTAGTCATTTTCCGTAAGTTTGGTTGTGTGCTTTTTCAATAATTCTTCTTGACGGAAAATCTCCAATTTAGTATCAACGGTATAATGTTCCGGATGAAACTCAATTAAATTTTCTTTCTGAATAACTTCTTTTGGAACTTCTAATGTATATAAACCTTTTGAATCTGTTTTTGTAGAATACACTTTGGTTTTTGTAATTAAGCTTACGGTTGTATTTTCACTCGAGTTACCTTTTTTACCTACCAAAACTTTCCCGGAAATGATGACGCTTCCGTCTCCTGCTACATCTTCTTTTTTCTGGTTTTCTTTTGAAGCTTTAGTTGTTGAAGAAATCAGTTCAGTTTTATTGATGTTTTTAGTTTGAGCAGGATATGAATTGACTACAGTCATTGCCAAAGCGGCACCTGCTGCAATTTTCGAAAAGGTCATTTTTCTGAAATAATGTGCCCGTGTTTGTTGAGTATCCATTAAAGGACGGTTCAGCTGGTTTTTGAAAACCATTCCACAGAGTTTTTCACCCCTTTTCTGATGAAGAATATTGATGATTTCCGAATCACTCAGGTTGTAGAGATCCAATACTTTTTTAGAACATAGATCACAGAACTTTCCACCCGGAACGTCATGCATTTTTTCTAATGATTCTTCACAGGGCTTTTCAATTCTCAAAAATGGTTTCATAGGTTGCAGTTTATCAGAACGATATTTGAAACAAATTATTTTGAAATCAGATCGCAAAACCAGAACACATAATCTTCGTCTTCATCATGGCTATCTGATTTGGGTTTTAGATACGTTTTCTTTACAATGTCGCCTACTTCAAACTGGATTGGATTTTTAAAAATAGGACCGTCAAAAATAAACGTATGAAATTCCCCGTTTTCGCCACAAGGATCAACAGTTGAAGGTAAATCTGCAATGAAACCCTTATCAATGACTCTTCCTGCGAAGCTTTTATCAAGGTAAGTTTCATTCACGCAGGTAACAATCGTTTTGAATCCGAGATCTAAAAACTCATGGATGAGGTCCGTAGTATCTTTTTTCCAAAGCGGGAAAACGGCTTCCATCCCAATTGATTTTAATTGCCCTTCACGATAGGCACGCAAATCCTCCAGGAAAATATCTCCAAAAACGGAATGAGTAATTCCCTGAGATTGCATTGCAGACATCGTATTGCTCATGATCTCACGGTATTCCTCCATGGAAGGTTCTTTCGGGAGCTCCATTTTAATCAGCGGAAGGCCTAAACTTGCAGCCTGCTGTTCCAAAAGTGAGACATGAACTCCATGCATGGAAATCCGTTGATATTCTTTATTGATGCTTGTAAGCAGTGAAGTGATCTCGAGATAGTTTTCCTGTATTATTTTGTAAAGAGCAAGAGAAGAATCTTTTCCGCTGCTCCAGTTGAATATCGCTTTAGGTTTCATATCGCAAACATAAATATTTAAAACAAAAAACCTCAAGAAATCTCCTTGAGGTTTTAATTTATATTAGTACAATTAGTCGTCAAAATTGTCTCACTGAATACAGGTTTACATATTCCTTCTGTATTTACCACCCACTTCAAATAAAGCATTGGTAATTTGTCCTAAAGAACAATATTTTACAGCATCCATCATTACTTCAAATAAGTTTTGCTGGTTAATGGCCGCATGCTGAAGTTTTTTAAGAGCCTGTTCAGATTTTCCTTCATTCGCTTTTTGGAAGTTGTGAAGGGTCTCGATCTGAGCCTGCTTCTCTTCTTCGGTAGAACGGATAACTTCTCCCGGAAGAACAGTTGGTGAACCATCTTTTCCTAAGAAGGTGTTTACTCCAATGATCGGGTATTCTCCTGTGTGCTTCAGCCATTCATAATGCATAGATTCTTCCTGGATTTTAGAACGTTGGTACATGGTTTCCATTGCTCCAAGAACACCCCCTCTTTCTGTAATTCTGTCGAATTCAGCATATACAGCTTCTTCTACAAGATCGGTCAATTCTTCAATAATAAATGAACCTTGAAGAGGATTTTCGTTTTTAGCCAAACCTAGCTCCTTATTGATGATCAACTGAATCGCCATTGCTCTTCTTACAGACTGTTCTGTTGGAGTTGTGATGGCTTCGTCATACGCATTTGTGTGAAGAGAATTACAGTTATCATAAATGGCATATAATGCCTGAAGAGTGGTTCTGATATCGTTGAAATCAATTTCCTGAGCATGAAGAGAACGTCCGGAAGTCTGGATGTGATATTTCAGCATCTGGCTTCTTTCGTCTGCTCCATATTTCAGTTTCATCGCTTTTGCCCAGATTCTTCTTGCCACACGTCCGATTACTGAATATTCAGGGTCGATACCGTTAGAGAAGAAGAATGATAGGTTGGGTGCAAAATCATTGATATCCATTCCTCTGCTTAGGTAATATTCCACATAGGTGAAACCGTTTGCCAATGTAAATGCCAACTGAGAAACCGGGTTGGCGCCTGCTTCCGCAATATGGTATCCTGAAATGGAAACAGAGTAGAAGTTTCTTACTTTTTCCTTGATGAAATATTCCTGAACGTCACCCATCAGACGAAGTGCGAATTCAGTTGAGAAAATACAAGTATTCTGAGCCTGGTCTTCTTTTAAAATATCTGCCTGAACCGTACCACGAACTGTTGCGATGGTTTTAGCCTTAATTTCGGCATAAACTTCTTCCGGAATAACTTCATCTCCGGTGATTCCCAATAATTTCAGTCCTAAACCGTTATTAGATGGTGGAAGCTCTCCGTTATATTTTGGCCTTTCCAGTCCCTTATCGTCAAACTTTTCCTTAAGCTTAGCCTCAACCTTAGCCTCAAGATTATTTTCTGCAATATATTTTTCAACATTCTGGTCGATAGCAGCATTCATAAAGAAAGCCAATAACATTGGAGCCGGACCGTTGATCGTCATTGAAACAGAAGTTAATGCGTTCACCAGATCAAATCCTGAATACAGTTTTTTAGCATCGTCTAAAGTAGCAATAGAAACTCCCGCATTTCCGATCTTACCGTAAATATCCGGTGGTAAAGCAGGATCCTGTCCGTATAATGTTACAGAATCAAATGCAGTAGATAAACGTTTTGCAGGCATTTCCGCAGAAACATAGTGGAATCTTCTGTTCGTTCTTTCAGGTCCCCCTTCTCCGGCAAACATTCTTGTCGGGTCTTCTCCGGTTCTTTTGAAAGGATAGATTCCTGCCGTATAAGGGAAGCTTCCCGGAAGGTTTTCCTGACCTTTCCATTTGATCAGATCTCCCCAGTCGTTATATTTGGGTAATGCAATTTTGGGGATTCTTAAATGAGATAAAGATTCTGTTGAGGTCTCTACTTTAATTTCTTTTCCTCTTACGAAATAGGAATAAAACTCAGCATGGAAAGCTTTTTTCGTGTCATCCCAAGTTTTTAGGAAGTCTATATTTTCCTGTTGAAGCTCTTTTTCTGCCTTTTGATATTCAGCTTCCAGGATTTCTCCTGAAATAATATTTTTAACGCCTTCAATATGATACATTTTTCTTGCTAATTCAGCCTGTTTTTCAACAGCAGCATCATATTGTTTATTGTTTTCAACAATCTCAGATAAATAGCGAACTCTTTTTGGAGGAATAATTGTTACTTCATCTGTAATTTCCTGTTCAACAAAAGTCTGTAGATTTAATCCAGGGAATTTTTCATTCACTTTTGAAATTAATCTATTGTAAAGCTCAGTGGTTCCGTGATCATTGAATTGAGATGCTTTTGTTGCATACACCGGCATATCTTCCAGTTGGTTTTCCCATAAAAGGTGGTTTCTCTGGAACTGTTTTCTTACGGCCTGTAAAGCATCTAATGCACCACGTTTGTCAGACTTATTTAAAGCAACTAAATCTGCGTAATCCAGCATGTCGATTTTTTCCAGCTGTGTAGAGGCTCCATATTCGGGAGTCATCACGTACATGGAAACATCTGCAAAATCAGAAACCTCTGAACCGGATTGTCCGATCCCTGAAGTTTCAAGAATGATGACATCCGGATGCGCCAGCTTCAAGACATTCAACGCGGAATGAATGAATGGAGATACGGAAACATTATTCTCTCTGGTTGCCATTGAACGCATATATACTCTTGGATCATTGATTGCGTTCATACGGATTCTATCTCCTAATAAGGCACCTCCCGTTTTCTTTTTAGAAGGGTCAATAGAAATAATGGCAATTTTTTTATCGGTGTTGGAACGTAAGAAACGTCTTACCAGTTCATCGGTTAATGAAGATTTTCCTGCTCCACCTGTACCAGTGATACCGATGATAGGAATATGTAAATCTTTTGATTTTTCATCAATGGCTTTAACCAATTCAGGTTTTTCGTCTGAGAAGTTTTCTACTGCAGAGATAATTTGAGCGATGCTGGTAGGATTTTCAAATTGAATGGAATCCAAATCGTTTGCCGTAACATCTTTTCCGGTTGCAAAATCTGATCTGTGAACCAAATCGTCAATCATTCCCTGAAGACCCAGCTCTCTTCCGTCATCCGGAGAATAAATCCTGTCGATCCCATAAGACATCAGATCTTTGATCTCTTCCGGCAGGATGACACCGCCTCCGCCACCGAAGATTTTGATCTGTGGGGAATTTTTTTCTCTCAGAAGATCATAAATATATTTGAAATATTCATTGTGTCCCCCTTGATAGGAGGTTAAGGCAATTGCATTGGCATCTTCCTGAATCGCTGTGTTCACAACTTCCTCTGCTGATTTGTCGTGCCCGAGATGGATTACTTCGCATCCTGTTCCCTGGATCACACGACGCATAATATTGATGGCCGCATCATGTCCGTCAAATAACGATGCTGCTGTTACAATTCTTACTTTGTTTTTAGGAGTATATTTTTGGGTTTCCATAAAAAATCTAGAAAATTTCTGAATTCCCAAATATAATAATAAAATAGCAACCGTTGGTTTGAATTTAAATTATTGATTTTTAATTGTTTAAATGGATTTAATTAAATAAATGTTTGCCTTTTTAAGTTGGAAGGTTTGGAAGTTGCCTGTGTTATTGAAGGAATTCCAATTCTCAAATTAAAATCTTTATTTTTGCACCAAATATATAAGGTATGAAAAAGGCATTGCTGTATTTTGCGTTGGGAACTTCTGTAAGTTTTTTGATCAATTATTTCTTCTATAGTTCAGAAAATATAGGACTTGATATTTATTACGCTATTGCTTTTGGTTTTGCCTGGGGAATTGCCTATTATCTGGATACCCCTAATTTCACCTTGCCGCAAAAATTAGGCCTGTCTTTTGTAGCCATGGGAATCCTGGTTCTCATCGGAACATTGATTTTCAATCTTGAATTGGCCATTCCTTCCGTACTGAAATTTTCTACGGTGTTTGTAGCATATTATTTAATCGCCAGTTTCCGAGCGAATAAAACACTTCGCGATTAATGCATTGTTTGGAAACTTACATAGGCCAAAATTAAAAGCATCATCATTAGCCCGATAGAATTAATGATAAATAAGAATATCCCTTTGAAAATACTCATACCTCGGGAGCTTTCGTATACTCTGTGATGGGCTACAAAAAAATAGAGGGACATATAAAGAATGGTAGCTACATAGATTAATATAATTAATAAATCCAAAATACCATAATCCGGTATAAATTCTGTTATTCTGTCAAAAAATATTAAAATAAGGGTTCCCAATAATAAGAAAGAAAAATAGTGGAGTGTAAAAATTCCGTGATCAAAATACCACCATCTCTTTTTATTATGAAATACCCACAGAAAGAATGCGAAAATAGGAAGATACACAAATAAGGCTTTGGGGAGGGTGTGCAGAAGATTTTCTCTAAATTTGTCCATAATCTGCTTTTTGTTTAAACCTTGTTCCTGCATATGAAATACTTTCTTTGCGAAGGGTTTCATGACTTCAAAAGATTTCTTTTTATCAGGATGTTTTGCCTGGAGAGAATCAAACTGTTTCATGTTTTGGGCTCCCATAATGCTTAACTTTCCGTCTTTGGTTTCGCCAAAATCATCAGTTTCTATATCATCTCCATTAACTTTAGTAATTTGTGAATCTTTATCCGTGCCCATTTTGGGGTCTTTTATCTGAGTCTTCTCTAATTCATACTTTACACTGTCAACAAACTGGGCAAATTGTTGTTGTTTTTTTTCTGTTTCAATTTCCTGGGAAGTATGGTTTTTTCTGTTGTCCTTTTTCGTCTCATTTTCCGGACTGGAAAACAGGGAAGGAAGAAAAAAGGTAATAAAGCTTATAAAAATATATAATTTTACTGGAGCTACATACAGCTGCCTTTTTCCTGCAAGATATTCTTTGGTCAATTTTCCCGGACGGAACAACAAATATTTGATGGTTTTCCAGAACTGTCCGTCGTAATGCGTAAAATCTTCGATGAAATGCGTGAAAAGATAGTGGAAGGGTTGTTTGGGCTCTACATTTTCCTGCCCGCAGTGAGGGCAGAATCTTTCCTCTACGATATGTCCGCAGTTAAGACATGTTTTGTCTTCTCGTGTTTTTCCGTGGCTCATAGTTTTTAAAGATTTGAAGCAAATATAATTATTTCGGAAAGAAACGGGATTTCTGAAATTAAATTTAATTTAAACTTTGTCTTATAATATTGATGAACTGAATTTGAGATTGTTTTATAGATAGAAACTATTAAATGCAGGATGGATAGCGACAAATCAAGAGATAAAATAAAATATGTTTTCCTATTCCAAAAATTATTTATACCTTTGCACACCCTTTTAGGGGAAAATTATGTTTAATCTTTAACTAAAACGTGTGAATACATTAAGTTACAAAACTGTTTCAGCGAACAAAGCTACTGCTAATAAAGAATGGGTTGTGGTAGACGCTGAAGGACAGCCGTTAGGAAGATTGGCTTCTACGGTTGCAAAGATTTTGAGAGGTAAGCACAAGACGAATTTTACACCTCACGTAGATTGTGGTGATAACGTAATCGTTTTGAACGCTGGGAAAGTTACTCTTTCCGGAAACAAGTGGGCTGACAAGACTTATATCTGGCATACAGGATATCCTGGAGGTCAAAAGTCTATGACTGCTGCTGAACTTCAAAAGAAAGATGCTTTGAAAGTATTGGAAAAATCTGTAAAAGGTATGCTTCCAAAAAACAGATTAGGATCTGCATTGCTTAAAAACCTTTATTTATATGAAGGAACTGAGCATAAGCATGAAGCTCAACAGCCTAAAACAATTAATGTTAACGAATTTAAATAATTAATATGTCTATAGTTCACAAAATCGGAAGAAGAAAAACTTCTGTAGCAAGAGTTTATGTAAAGCCGGGAACTGGTAACATTACAGTAAACGGTAAAGATGCTAAAGAATATTTCTCTACAGACGTTATGGTTTATAAATTAAACCAGCCGTTTATCCTTTCTGAAACTGCTGGTCAGTATGACGTTACCGTAAATGTTTTCGGTGGTGGAAATACAGGTCAGGCAGAAGCTATCAGATTAGGTATTTCAAGAGCTTTATGCGAAATCAACGCTGAGTTCAGATTAGCATTGAAGCCTGCTGGTTTACTTACAAGAGATGCAAGAATGGTTGAAAGAAAGAAACCAGGTCAGAAGAAAGCAAGAAAGAGATTCCAGTTCTCTAAACGTTAAAATGCGTTTGGCTATTGGCTTTATGCTATTAGCTTACATGAAAAATTTAAATTTTATTTTAACAAAACGCTGGAAAGCTTATTGCTAACTACAAAAGCCAACAGCAACTTTGCCCGTTACGTTTAGCATCCAAACGCTTCTCCCATCTAAAGAAGTTGTTGATTGCCTAAAAAGCGGAAAGTAAACTAACAAAAACAGAAAACATGGCAAAAGCAAATGTAAAAGACCTTTTAGAGGCTGGCGTACACTTCGGTCACATGACAAGAAAGTGGAACCCAAATATGGCTCCATACATTTTTATGGAGAAAAATGGTATTCACATTGTAGACTTACATAAAACAGCAGTTAAATTGGATGAAGCTTGTAACGCTTTAGAAAAATTAACTTCTGCAGGTAAAAAAGTTCTTTTCGTAGCAACTAAAAAGCAAGCGAAAGAAGTAGTGGCAAAACACGCTTCTGAACTTAATATGCCTTATATTACAGAAAGATGGCCAGGAGGTATGTTAACGAACTTCGTTACTATCAGAAAGGCTGTAAAGAAAATGAACGCGATCGACAAAATGAAAAAAGACGGTACGTTCGAAACTTTATCTAAAAAAGAAAGACTTCAGGTAGACAGACAAAGAGCTAACCTTGAGAAGAACTTAGGTTCTATTGCAGACATGGTTAGACTTCCATCTGCTGTATTTGTAGTTGATATCTTGAGAGAACACATCGCTGTAACTGAAGCTAAGAAATTAGGTATTCCAGTTTTCGGTATCGTTGATACAAACTCTGATCCTAGAAAAGTAGACTTCGTTATCCCAGGAAATGATGATGCTTCTAAGTCTATTGATATGATTCTAAGCGTTGTTGCTGAATCTATCAAAGAAGGGCAGTCTCAAAGAAAAGCTGATAAAGAAAAATCTAAAGAAGAAGGAGAAAAAGTATCTGCTGATACAGATGCTGACTTCGATGCAGAATAATTAAAGATTTTCTTTTAAATAATAAAACCGCTAAAATTATTTAGCGGTTTTTTGTTTTGCATATTTAAGGTTTTATAAAATCTGGGATGTTCGTGATACACTGCGCCAATTTTGCAAATCCCTTCACTACTACAGCATATTTCTCCGTTTTCCAAATGACAGCCGTCTATGCAGCCCTTAATTCGAAAGTGTAATATGGTATGAGCTGGTAATGAACTTTGTTTTCTGATATACTGAATTGCACACCATTCCGGAAAAGTTGTAATTTTGATTTTTCAAGACCATTGCAGTTCCGATTTTATTAGCCCCGATCGGAATTTTTTTGAAATAATTATTGCCACTTATCGTCAAAACCATATTACAACGGGAATTATTTTCCACTCTTATGGATGTTTTCGGGCTGTCCGAAGAATCGTTCAACAAATCAGTTAAAACTTCTGCCGTTTCCGGCTTATACGTTTTTATTAAAGTCTGGTATTCTCTTTCTACCTGAGCTGCAGAACTTGTCTTGCTCCCCGTATTCGCTGACGGGGGTGATGGTTTTCTCTCCGGATATTTTGTATTATAGTTTACACTTCCACAGTTCATTAATGATGTAATAAGAGCTATGGAAAAAGGAAGTAGTTTTTTCATATTCATACTTTATAAACGAGAACCCAGCCTTTTTATTTTTTTCCTAAGATAGTTTTGTTTCCTATTGGTGCCGGATTATTAATTGTTAAAATAATACTCTTTTTAATTTCTTTTTTCGAAGAATATAATACATCACAAACATTGCTTGTTAAAACATATACTCCCTTATTAATCACCATAAAGTTTTCCCCTTTTGCAGGAACTGCCATATTATAAAAATCCTTTCCCTGGATTCTCACTACTAAATTACAATCAGACTGGTTTTTGAATAAAAGAATAACTTCTTTACTGCTGATATCTTCATTAAACATAGCATTGAGAAGTTTTACGGTTTTATCCTTGTGCTCCTTTGAAGTGGAAGTGAGAAGACGCTTAAATTCCTCTGCTTCTGCTGAGCTGGCATCTTTGGGAATCTCGGAAATAATGGGTCTTGCTTCCATAGGCTTTGCATCTTTTCTGCCTTTCGTCCATTCCATATTTTTTAAAGCAATTAATTTAGGTTTTAAAACACTTCTTCTCGGATCTTCGGGATGCGAGTTTTTCAGGAATTTCTCAATCTCCTGAATGTTTTTGCTTTCAAGAATATTTGAATTTTTTGTGGCATTGCTTTTTGTATTACATGAAACCAACAGTAATACTAATGGAATCAGTAAGAAGTTTTTTTTCATATAGGTGTTTTAAATAGAGAATTTCTCTTTTGTACTTTATAAGGGATACGCAAAACAGGGTTGTAAAATTTACAACCCGTATGGTTTTTAAGTGAAAATCACTTAATTTGTTAAATTATCGGACAGTGTTTTAAGAAACTGAGGGGTTTTTATCATCATTTGTTTGTTGTTTATTTAATTCGAAATTTAATATAAGTAATCGTTTTTCCTTTTGCAGAAAATAATTCTTCATAATACGTTCTGATATCTCTTAAGTGCGGAGTATTGGGATCATATTCCGGAGCTCCGTAAATATCGTGATGGGCGGTGATAATTTCGTAACCAGCACCTTGCAGGTATCCCAGAGTATATCCATGAAGGAACTCGGAATCTGTTTTCAGGTGAATGATTCCTCCAGGTTTAAGAAACTTTTTATAGCGGTTCAAAAAATCCGGGTGGGTCAGTCGGTGCTTTGTACGTTTGTATTTTATCTGGGGATCAGGGAATGTAATCCATATTTCGTCCACTTCATTTTCGTCAAAAAAACAATCTACCAATTCTATCTGGCTTCTTAAAAATGCTACATTCGTCATGCCATTTTCCACAGCTTCCTTTGCCCCGAACCAAAATCTGGCTCCTTTGATATCAATGCCGATAAAGTTTTTTTCTGGAAATGTTTTGGCAAGTCCCACGGAATATTCCCCTTTTCCACAACCCAGTTCAAGAACAATAGGGTTGTCATTTTTAAAAAACTCCTGTCTCCATTTTCCTTTAAGCGTAAAGCCATTCAGAGCCTCTTCTCTTGTAGGCTGAATAACATTTGGAAGTAATTTGTTTTCTGCGAACCTTGCTAATTTATTTTTACCCATGAATACATTATGAAATGCTGCAAAAATAACAAAAATTAGCTATAATGCCTTGGTTTTAAACCGCAGAAATAAGCAGGAAATTATTTACCCGAAGATCCCAATGCTACCATAAGAGGCTTTTGGATGGTTTTCTGAGAAGCATACTGGGCTCCACAAACCAAACTTGTGAAAAGATAATCTCCTTTTTCTACGAC
>NZ_BAAFHL010000025.1:0-41178 GCF_042849955.1 Chryseobacterium barbadense | reverse complement strand
ATATTATCTTCATGATAACGTTCTCTTCCCAGCATCGAATTCGGTTCTGCATAATCCCAGAAGTACTTCAGTGCATCTTTTTGCACTTTATCCATTAACTGTTCATCTGTCATATTGCTTTTTACAACCTGATGCTGAACTGTATCCTGTTTTGAATTTTGAGAATTCTTGCAGGAATATGCCAAAAACAATGCTGTCGTACTTACTGATAATAGTATCCTTTTCATTATATCATTATTTTAAAAATCCTAAAAGAAGAGGAGAACTTTCATTCTCCTCTAAGTTTAAGTTATTTTAATATCCCGGGTTTTGCGTTAAAATACCGTTACTTTGATTAATAGAATTTAATGGGATCGGGAATAGTTCATTTCTTCCTGGCTTAAATCCATAAGACGCCAATACTGTTGCCGCCTGTCCGGTTCTCACTAAATCTACAAAACGATCTCCTTCCAAAGCAAGTTCTACTCTTCTTTCATTCCAGATTGCAGTTCTCAAAGCAGCCTGAGTAGTAGCAGTAGTATTTGCTAATTGAGCTCTGGTTCTGACTTTATTAAGATTTGTAATAGCTGTAGCAGTATTACCGAGTTCATTAGCCGCTTCAGCATTGATCAGTAATATTTCAGCAAAACGCAATATTCTGATATTCTGAATAGAGCCATACCCACAAGCATTATTATTTAAAGCTTTAGGAACATATACTTTCTGGTTATAAGTATCCACAGATAATGGATCACCTTTCTGAATAAGGTCTCCTTCAGGAGTAGTTTCTCCATTTCTAAGTATTGTAAGTTCTTTTCTGATATCTCCTGCTTCAAATGCATTTTCCAAAGCTTGGGATGGTGTGAAGAATCCCCAACCAAACTGATTTCTAACTCCCTGAACTTCGGCATATTGACTACCTCCATATTGAGATGAACACTGGCAGTTTACTTCAAATATTGATTCCGTCCCAAATTCTCCAGCCGGCCTAAACAAATGGTTGAAATCCGGGTCCAAGGAGTATCCCATGGAAATAACCTGATTAGAGGTATCATAAGCTTTTTGCCAATCTTTTTTGTATAGATATACTTTTGATAATAGTCCTAAAGCTCCACCTTTTGTAACTCTTCCAAGATCACTCGCAGGATAGGTTTGAGGTAAAACTGCCGCAGCTGCTGTGAGGTCTGCAATTATAAAATCATAAACTTCATTAATACTGTTTCTTGGAATATTATAATTAGCTTGAAGACCATCATAAATAGGAACTCCTCCATAAATCCTCACCAAATTAAAATAGAAATAAGCTCTTAGCATTTTGGCTTCAGCAATTAATCTATTTTTTAGTGTTGTATCCATTTCTATATTAGGTACATTGGTAATGACCTGGTTACATCTGTTTACAGCCTGCCACTGCCCAATCCAATACCCTTCTACTCCACCATCACTCTGCGTATATGTAAAGTTATCATAAACATTAATAAAAGATGCATCACCAGGGTTTGACCCTTTTACTACATCATCTGCCGGTACACCAAATACATACTGATAAGGAAAAGCAGAATTTTCCCAGCTTCTCAGAAAGCTATAGATTGCACTAGTTGCCTGTATAGCATCCTCTTGTGTTTTAAAAAATGCTGAAGCTTCTACTACTCCTTCCTGCTTTATATCTAAATAATCATCTTTACAGCTCGTCACAAGTGCTAACAATGCGATTGATAAAAATATTTTTTTCATAATTTCCTTAATTAAAATGTTAGATTCATACCAAAGGTATAGATTGCTGAAATTGGATAGATATTATTATCAATACCCATCTGTACTCTATCCGTATTTAAAATTTCCGGTGAAAAACCATTATACTTGAAGCTTGTCCAAGGGTTTTGCGCGCTTACATATAGCCTTAGCCTTGTTATAGATAATGAATTAGCAAAAGCTTTTGGCAAGTTATAACCAACCTGGATATTTCTGATCCTAAAATAACTTCCGTCTTCTACATAAAAACTATTGGGTAAAATAATAGATTGGTCATTAGTTGCCATTGCATAAGTGTTGGATGTACCGGCACCGTGCCATCTATTATTATAAAAATCCAGATCCCAACTTTCATTTCCAAAACGTTGCTCTCTGTTATAATTATAAATTTTGTTTCCGAAAACTCCTTGGAAATCTATGGCAAAATCAAAATCATAGAGATTCATATTGAAACCAAATCCATAAGTTCCTTTTGGAACCGGACTGCCTAAAAATGTTTTGTCTCTAGCATCAATAATTCCGTTTCCATCAATATCTGCAAATTTAAATCCACCCGGCTTTGCTCCGTTTTGTGTCGCCCATCCACTTACCTCTGCCGGATTTTGGAATACTCCTACCACCTGATATCCGTAATATGAACCCACTGACTGGCCTTCTTCTAACCTTATAATTGAATTTCCAAATAAGCTAACTCCCGTCTCAAGATATGAACCTCCATATACTGATGTAATTTCATTCTTTAATGTGGTAAGATTTCCATAAACTCCGAGTCTTATGTTTTCATTAATTTTAGTATCATAGCTTACAGAAGTTTCAAACCCTTTATTATTAAAAGAGTAAGCATTGGTAATATAATTATTCCAGTTTGTAGCCCCAGATACTGTACCTTGTACTATACCATAGACAACATCTTTAGTATCTTTATCAAAATAAGTAGCTTCAATTTTCAATTTATTATTGAGTAATGCCATCTCTAAACCTATATCCCTACCGGTAGTAGTTTCCCAGCCTATGTTTGGATCTATAATTTGGTCTATCGTTTGGGCCGGTGAACCATTACTTCCATAATAAGCACCCGCATTAATTATTGAGGTATTAAGTGTATAGGCTCTTTGTACATCAGGATTTCCTAATTTACCCCAACTTGCCCGCAACTTTAATAGATTAAAAATATTCTGATCATTCATAAAGTTTTCTTTTGATATCACCCATCCTGCACTAATAGCTGGAAATGTACGATATCTGTCATTCTCAGAATATTTTGAAGTCCCGTCTCTACGAATAGATGCATTGATAAGATATTTTCCTCCATAATCATAATTTAATCTTCCGAAGAAAGATTCTATTCTATCATGATAAGGAATAACATTTCGAGAACCTTTGTCATAGGTTGTCATATAAATATCAGTCCCGTTAGCAATTTCCAAAGAAGAATTATCTCCATTATAATAAACATTCAAAGCTTCAGCATAAGCCTGAGCATAAGAATTTCTTGTACGTGAGAAACCTGCCAATAACTCTAGATTATGTTTACCAAAATCTTTTTTCCAACCAAGAGTATTGTCCCATACATAATTTCTGGTTCTGGAATCTCTGGTAATTAATTTAGATTTTCCAGGATTTGGTACATAAGTACTCACAGGTGTATATTCATACTGATTTGTATTAATATTGTCTGATGTATAACTGATCCTAAGAGTAAAATCCTTCAAAAAATTATACTCAGCCCACACATTATTTAAAAGTCTTTCTTCTCTGATCTGGGATCTAAACAAATCTAATTTTGCTCTTGGATTTGTTATGTTAACTAATGTAAAATATTGATAATTTCCTGTACTTGGATTGATCGGGGCATAAACAGGAGGTGAACTATATGCATCCAATAAAGGATTTTGTGCTACATCAGTACGCATTTTTGAGAACGTAAAATTATCACCGATCGTTAAATTTTTTGTAATTTTATAGCTCAAATTAACTTTAGAATTAAATCTATTAAAGCCGCTTCCCGAGTTAATACCGCTTCCCGCTGCTAAATTTCCTTCATCTTGTAAAAATCCAACACTTAGATAATAATTAAGTTTCCCCAAATTTCCTGATGCAGAAAGATCATTGGAATTGATAATGCTGTTTCTGAGAATTTCCTTGAACCATTTAGTATCAGCAGGAAAATTAGTTCTGCTTAGAAATTTTGTAGGATCAGTTACGCCTTCGTTAGTTAATTTTTCATTATATAACTCGATATACTGATCAGAGTTAACCATATCCGGGACATTAGTAACCGTTTTGATTCCTAAATAGGAATTAAAATTAAATACTGGTTTTTTACCTTTTCCTGTTTTAGTTTTAATAATTACGGCCCCATTGGATGCTCGTGCTCCATAAATTGCCAAACTTGATGGATCTTTAAGAATACTCATTGATTCAATATCCTGAGGACTTAGAAAGGAAATATCATCTGTAATCATTCCGTCAACAATAAAAACAGTTTTCCCTGTTAAAGAACCAATTCCTCTGATGTCTACTCTGGGGGAACCTCCAGGAGCTCCGGAATTAAGAATCTGAACTCCCGCCACTTTACCTTGTACTGAGCTGATCGGGTTTGCATTGGGTTTGTCTGCTAAATCTTTAGCACTTATTGTGGCAATACTTCCTGTAACATTTACTTTTTTCTGAGATCCATATCCAATTAGTACTATCTCCTCAATTTTCTGTTCCTTAGCAACAGTATCCTGAGGCGTAACCTGTGCATTGACGTTCATACCGAAGTATAAAACAGCAATGAGGCATGAATACTTTAAATCACGTTGTTTCATATAGTTTCATTTTTATTTTGTACAATCAAAAAACTTAGTGTTCGAGCTTATTCAGCTCAATATCTTTTAATTCTCAAAAAAAGACATTAATCAAAATTATAAAAATATCTCTAACAATGTTAAATTATCTTAAACAATTTACAACAATTATATTATGTTAGATTCAATATTAAAATATATGAATTTTTATCAATATTTTAATGAAATTTCAATGAAATTATCAAATAAAACCTTTCTATCTTTGCAGACTTATATTTTGACAAGATGGATAATACTCATTACCTTTGGCTCAAAATTTGGAAATACTAAGCAATAGACCATTTAAAATGAAAAAATATATAATAGCAGCTGTTTTGGTGATAGGAACCGGAACAGTCATCAATACCACAATGCAGTCCTGCACTACCCTCGCAACTACCGACTTGGGATTATCGTTGATCAAAAGACTATTACTGAACGGAATAGATAAAGGGATGGGAATTTATAGCAATAAAGAGGCTTTCCTGCAAAATAATCTTGTGGATAAGGCATTACCGAAACAATTAAGAGACATTAATTCCGCTCTTGAAAAAATAGCGCCTTCATTAGTTGCTAAAGAACGGGATTATATAGCGCAGGCCGCTTCATACACAGTGAATATTTCAAGACCAATTCTTGAGGGAGCTGTTAACAGTTTAAATGCGCAGGATGTCACCAGAATTATACAGGGTACAACTGCCACACAAATTCTTAAGGAAAAAACATCGCAGCAACTTGTTGCAGCTATTGCTCCGAAAGTGGATGAAAAGCTCAATCAATACGGTATCGTAAAAACAATCAATACTGCCCTTTCTGGAAGCAATTTGTTAGGAAGTCTTTTCGGGGGGAATAATAATTCGGTAAATGCGGGAGGATTAAGCCAACTTGCTTCTGAACAACTGGTCAACGGAATGTTCAATATCATTGAAGATTATGAGCATCAGAACTCCAAATCCCTTCTGGGACCACTTGGAAAATAGAGAAAATTTCATTATATTTATATATATTAATATTTGTAGATGGATATATTACAAGGAAATCAACATGCAAGCCCTGAAGATTTTTACAATTCTTTAAAGGCTAAACTGGAAGATCATCATGATTTTCCGGAAGATTATTTATTTAAATTTATTATCCCGACCGATCAGGCTAAACTTACAGAGATTTACAGGGTTTTTGACGGCATTAAGTTTACCTTGGGAAACCGAGAAAGTAAAAACGGAAAATATACGGCCTGCAACATCAATGCATTTGTACTGGACGCAGATCAGGTAGTGAAGATTTATAAAGAAGTAGCCAAAATAGAAGGCGTCATTCTTCTTTAAATCAAAAAAAGTCAGCTTAAAAGCTGACTTTTTTTGATTTATATTTTTTAATGTTATTCCTATTATTTTTCAATAAAAAACTTAACATTCTCAATAGGTCTTCCTAACATGGCTACGGAACCTTTGATTAAAATAGGTCTTTGAATTAGTGACGGATTTTCAGCCAGAATCTTAATCCATTCCTCTTCGGAATAATTATGGGCCGCAAATTTTTCCATATATAGCTTTTCCGTTTTGCGGATGATATGGAAAACACTTTGATTCAATTTCTTTAACACCGTTCTGATCTCCAAAACGCTTAATGGATCTTCTACTATATTAATGATTTCAAATGACACTCCGTTTTCGTCCAAATACTCTAAAACAGCATTGGATTTCGAACAGCTTCCATTATGCAGGACTTTCACTAACATCTTTATTGCTTTTTAAAATTCAGACTTCTCTCTAACAAATTTAGAAAGAAATAAAGTTACAGAAACTTTAATTTATGATAATTAATTGTTAAAAGAGACCATTAAGCTCTGCTTCAATCTTTTCAAGGATAAATCCGAAGTCTTCAGGCTTCTCTACAAAATCCAGATCATCCACTTCTATAATCAGAAGCTTTCCTTCAGTGTAGTTGGAGATCCATTTTTCATATTTCTGATTCAGCTTGGAAAGGTATTCAATACTGATGGACGCTTCATATTCTCTTCCTCTCTTATAGATTTTTTTAACCAGATTGGGTACATCTGATTTTAGATAGATCAATAAATCCGGAGCGGAAACAAAGGATTTCATCAGGCTGAACACAGAAGCATAATTATTGAAGTCCCTGTCGGAAAGCAATCCCATATCATTAAGGTTTTCCGCAAAAATATGGGCATCTTCGTAGATCGTACGGTCCTGGATGATATTTTTACCACTCTCCCTGATTTCTTTTACCTGGCGGAACCTGCTTCCCAAAAAGTAAATCTGAAGGGCGAAGCTCCATTTACTCATATCCGCATAAAAATCTTCCAGATACGGGTTATGATCTACATCCTCAAACTGGGCATCCCATCCGTAATGTTTAGCAAGCATGGTTGTTAAAGTGGTTTTTCCCGCTCCAATATTTCCTGTAACCGCAATATGCATATTTCTCCTTACTGTTTTTGATATTAACTCAACAATTAAATTCCGGAAGCCTGGACTTCCGAAGTCTCCTGAATCAGCTTTTCTAACGTATGATCTGCCTGCTTTTCTACGGATTCTTCTTTAGTTTCCTCTACTGCCTTTTCCAAAGTATCAACAGGTTTTTCTGTTGATTGTTCCGGTTTCATCTCTGTAGATTGCTGTTCAGATTCAGGCTCTGTCTGCTGTTTCTTTTCTTTATTATTTCCCAGGTTGTAAAGATAAAGGTTGTTGGCTTTGATTTCAAAAAAAGAAAGCGTGTTTTTATCCACAATTTGCGCATCGGGATCTTCAAAAATTTTCACTAATTCTTTTTCCGGAACGTATTTTAATATAGAATTATGAGTAATGATTAAAATAAATTCATTCTCTCTTCGGAAACGCTTTCCATTCTCCAAAGGAGCTTCAAATAGCTTTTCAAATTTCAGAGTATATACTTTCAGACTTTTTCTGGTGAGGATATATACCTTGTTTTCAAATACAAGAAGATCTACCAGATCATCAAAGCTTGCATCAAAAGGATAAGAATTGATGGTGGTTTCATTTCTGAAGTTATACTGGATGAGGCGTTTCATGCTGTCGTCCAGAAGCCACAGCTGTTGAAGGTCTTCTGCATAAGCCATTCTGATAAATCCGAACTTCTGCTTGAAATCTATTCTCTGGATCTCATTCAGATTCTGATCAACAAGTTTTAATTCCTGGGCATTTTCGGAAAACAATGGAACGCTCAAAGGGTTTTGTACACTTTGAATCTTAAAAGGAACGGTAAGCATCATTTTCCCGATTTGTTTTCCTAAGGAATCATATTTTGTAAGGCTGAAATCCTTGTTTTTATAGATATACAGGTTGCCATAATCGTCGGCAAGCATATCTTTAGCTTCCTTGAGCTTTAAGGTGTCTAAAGGAAGAATTTTCTGTGCAGACAATGAACAGAAAAAACAGATTAATATTACGTATAGTAGTTTCAATATCTTTTTTATTGCGCCTCCATCATGGCAACTGCCAATTTAATACTTTTATTTGTATAGACGACAGTTGATTAAATTTTTTAATTACTTTATGGCAATTTCATAAATTTTCGTCCAGTTTTTCCCTGTAATCAACATATTTTCTCCTTTAAAGGCAATGCCGTTTAAAACATCATTCTCTCCTTTTGTATTTTTTTTAGCAATTCCCCTGACGTCCAGTTTACCAACCACTTCTCCATTATCCGGATTGATTTTTAAAATAACATGCTTACCCCATACATTAGCATAAATAAAGCCATTATGATATTCAAGCTCATTCAACTGTGTATAGGTACGGGAATTTCCGGCAACAGCAATCGTTTTAATCAGGCGGGAAGGAGTATCGGGTTCAAGAAAATACAACTGCTTGCTTCCATCTGACACAATCAGATTTTTTCCGTCATAGGTTAGCCCCCATCCTTCTCCCAACTCATTAGGATATTTAAATTCCGAGAGTAATTTCAGGGAATTCTTATCATAAATAAATCCTTTCTTGCTTTTCCAGGTTAGTTGGATAATTTTGTTGCCTACTATAGTGCAACCTTCCGAAAAATCATTTTCAGACTGCTGAGTCACCGCCAAAGGTGTTGTGGTTCCCAGCATATATTTTAAGAGTTTTGATTCTCCTTTTCCGCCATCGCTTTCATAAACAGTATTCCCCTCAAGCTGGAATCCCTGGACAAAGTTTTCAGGATCGTGGGGATATTCTGCTACAATCTGATAAGAAATTGTTTTTTCAGGAATTTTTGTGAAAACATTAATGGTTGCCTCCTGACTCAGGGTTTTTCCATTTTTTGTTTGGATATTGAAAACCGTTTTATTATCTCCAAGGGTAAAAAAAGCAGGATCAATAATCAGATCTGAAGTTTCTTTATTTCCGAGAGTCATGGAAATAGCGTTAATATTCTGCTTTACTTCTTCGGGAAGCTCCAGCTCATCACCAAAATGATATCCTTTGCGCTCCATGGAAGTATTATAATCACTTAAAACATCAAGAATTTCTTTATCCTTATGACAAGATGTCAATACTATAACTGCTGTAAAGCCTGCTATTAATTTTTTCTTCACCGATTCAAAAATATGCTTCAAAATTAACAAATTTATTCCTGTTTACTGAAAAATAAAATAGCGTTCTCTATCAGAACGCTACTCTATTATTCCTTTTATAATTTATGGCTATTTTACTGCTACTTCGTAAATTTTTGACCAGTTTTTTCCTGTGATCAACATATTCTCGCCTTTAAAAGCAATTCCGTTCAACACATCATCACTTCCTTTGGTATTTTGCTTGGCAATTTCTGTAAAATCAAATTTCCCTACGACTTCTCCGTTTGCCGGATTAATTTTCAAAACAATCGGTTTTTGCCAAACATTAGCATAAATGAAACCATTATGGTATTCCAGCTCATTCAATTGGTCATAAGCCTGTGAGCTTCCGGCCACGGCAATGTGTTTTACAAGTTTGGAAGGATCTTTAACATCAAGAAAATACAACAATTTGCTGCCGTCTGATGCAATCAGGTTTTTACCGTCATATGTTAGTCCCCAACCTTCTCCCAATACATTAGGATAGGCGAATTCAGATAATAACTTCAGAGAGTTCTTATCATACACATATCCTTTTTTGCTTTGCCACGTTAACTGATATACTTTATCGCCCACAATAGTACTTCCTTCCGAGAAATCTTCCTGGGCTTGCTTAGTGGAGGCCAAAGGAGTGGTAGTTCCCAATGTATATTTTAAGATTTGTGAAGAACCGTTTTGTCCGTCACTTTCATAAATGGTATTTCCCTCAATTTGGAAACCCTGTACAAAATTTTTAGGATCGTGAGGATACTCCGCTACAATCTGATAAGACATATTTTTTTCAGGGCTTTTGGCAAAAACATTGATGGTGGCATCCTGGTTTAACATTTCGCCGCCTTTAGACTTAATATTGAATGTGACTGCATTATCTCCAAGAGTGAAAAATTTAGGATCAATTGTCAAATCGGAAGTTTCCTTATCCCCGAAACTGATTGTGATGCTTTCCGCATTATCTGTAACCTCTTTCGGAAGGGTAAGCTTGTCTCCAAAATGATAGCCTTTGCCTTCCATAGAATTGTTATAATCACTCAGGCTATTCAGTATTTTTTCATCCTTATTACAGGACATTAGTAATAATACGATTGCTGCAAAACCTGCTATAATATTTCTTTTCATTGAATTTCTAAATATTTCCCCAAAAATAGCAAATTTTATTCCGCTTTACCAATTTCATTTGCTGGCTGTCCAAATTGTAAGATGTAACCATTATTATCATAAATGGCAAATTCTCTCATATCCCATGCAAAGGTTTCAATTTCATAGCAGATTTTAGCTTTTGTTTTCAGATCCTCCCAAAGCTCATCCACCTGATCTACATTGAAATACAATGAGCCTGTAAAGCCTGTTCCTTTAAAATTTTCATGTTCATTGGGTTTTGAAAGCATGAGTTGAATATCATCTTTCTGAAGGGAAGCCCACTGCCATTCATCGTTTCTTTCCAAAAGGGTAAAGCCTAATATGTGCATGTAAAATCCAATGGTATCATCCAGATTTTCTGTCCAGAGAATGGGGCGGAGTGCAGTGTATTTTGTCATGATTTGTAAATGATAAATGGTAAAACGAAAGGGCGCAAAGCTTCGCTTTGCGCCCTTTCGTTATTTTTCTAAATATGTTTTCAGGCTTTTTCCTATAATTTCGTTCCAGCCTGCCGTGAAGCTGTTTCTTGAAAAGGTTTCGCCCAGTTCCCGGAATTTCTCAATTCCTTCATGAATCAGCCTGATCAGAGTACCATCGTCTTCAGGTATGATTTCCCAGGTCACAATGGTTTTTTCTTTGGAAAATTCAGGATATGCCCATGAATGTTTCAGTGTTTGTTCTGGAATAATTTCTAAAATTTCACACCGGTGATGGTATTTTTTCTCCTCTCCCGTCTCATAAAAATTGAATTCATTTCCTTCCCGAAGCTCAAAATCCGGAATATCAAAATACCAGGATTGCATTTCTTTTTTATCCGTTAATGCTTTCCATACTTTTTCTATGGGAGCATTTACTTTATATTCTACAATAATTGGGACACTCATATCTATCAATTTATGTCTGAATTAACTGTGTGAAAACCCGGTGATCTTGGCTTCTTCAAAATCCAGCTGCATTTCAATGGTTCTCATGACGTGGTCATCAAATATTTTTTCACGTTTCATACGGTGCAGTTCATTTCTCTGGGCCTGGATAATCTGCCGGAGAACATCTTTATTTTCATTAATCGCTGTTACATAATCACCGGTGGAAGCCATGCATTGGGCTTTATCCGCCATCAGCATCATCTCGTTTTCGAGTTTATGTTTTTGGTGACGAACCAGGCTGTTTTTATCTGCAAGTTCGGAAAAATCATTATTCAGCTTATGCAAGGCGGTTTCCTTTAACTTCCTCATTAAAATGACCTCTTGTTTTTCTTCCGGGAGTTCACTTCCCGCATCACTGATCTTTAATAGTTTCAGAATTGGGGTCAATAATAATCCCTGTCCTACTAAAGTAATCAAAATAATAACGAAAGTTACGAATAAAATGATATTACGATGCGGAAATGCTTCCCCATTAGGTAAAAACGCGGGGATAGACAATGCCGCCGCGAGGGAAACTACTCCCCTCATAGCCGCAAAGCTGATAATGAATGGCTCCCTCCAATCCGGTTTGGGAACTTTCATTCTTAACTCTTTTGAACAGATCCGTGGAAAGTACATCAAGGCATAGCTGTATAATATCCTCGTGAAAATAATGGCTCCACCGATCACCACACTATAGAAGATTCCTTCTGAAATAGTATAATCCTTCATAGCAGCCACTACAACAGGAAGCTCAAGGCCGATCAGAATGAAGATCAACGTATTCATTAAAAATATCAGAACACTCCATACATTTCCGGATTGAATTCTTGAAGTATGACTTAAATAACAGTGAGAATTATAAGACATCAGAAGTCCTCCTGCAACTACAGATAATACTCCTGAAAAATGAAAATGCTCAGCTCCTATATACATAATATATGGAACAATAAGGGTGATCACCGTATCTATATTGGAGTTGGAAGGAATAATTCTTAGTAATGCTCCGAAAAGTAAACCTGATCCTACACCTACAGCAATTCCACCGACAGCCATCGTAAAAAAGTCTTTCACAGCTTCTCCAAAAATAAATTGTCCGGAAATAACTGCTGCTAAGGCGAATTTAAAGACAATTAAGCTGGATGCATCATTAATCAGGCTTTCTCCTTCCAGAATTGAGGTAATCTTTTTAGGGATCTTCATATGCTTTAACACGGAAGTTGCAGCTACAGCATCCGGCGGAGAATTGACGCCTCCCAACAAGAATCCCATTGCTACTGTAAGTCCCGGAATAATAGAAGATGAAAGATAAGCCACTACAATTGAGGTAAGAAATACTAGTCCGAACGCCATGGAAAAGATCTGCTTTCTCCATTTATGAAAATCCTGCCACGAAGTAAACCAGGCGGCTTCAAATAAAATCGGAGGCAGGAATATCAGGAACACGAGATCAGGCTCTATTTCAATATGGGGCATTCCCGGAATAAGGCTTATCAATAAACCTGCAATAACCAGGAATATGGGATAAGCTACCTTTAGTTTTTGCCCGATCATTACTAATATCATCACAGACAATAACACCGCGATTGATATTATGACATAATTATGAATCATTGCTTTATGGTATTATTTTTCGCTGATTTAGCAGATTACGCAAAATGTAATGCGTCGTTTTCTAAATACGGGAAAGATTTAAATTTATATTTACAATACAATATTATTTTTCGGAGTAATCGCTGGCGGAAGGTTCTCTTCATCCAGCATGTCTCTCATATCAATTTCTATTGTACGGCTAATCTGAGTGATGGGAACGTCATTGGCACTTCCCTCAAATGGATTTACAGAGGCTTCCCCTACATTATCCAAAGTATGGAAACACCATGTTACCAATAATGAAAACGGAATATTAAACCATAAGGTAATCCCCTCAAAAAAAGTTCCTTCTCCCAGCTTATCAAATTCTTTCAGCAATCCGAAAGGCACAAAAACAATAAAAAGCAATAGCAAATAAGTGGTAATGGAAGAAAAATTTCTTGGATAAGGAAAGTTTTTAATGCGTTCCGCTTTTCCTTGGTTATCCGTAAATTTCACCAACTGCTGATTGATCTGTGTCCACTGAAAATCATTGATCTCTCCTTTTGCATACACTTCTGACAATTCTTTACTCTGGCTCGCCATCAGCTGTGTTGCTCTGTTCTTCTTAGTTAGAATATATTGAAGTTCCGTTTCCGAAAGATAGTTTTTCAGTTCTTCGTCTAACTTGGAAGTTCGTTCAGGAATTTCATATTTCTGAGCATATTCGTCAAATTGCGCCGTATTCATATTCTCCCATGCTCTGGATTCCCGTAGCTGGAAGCGAAGCGCAGTCAGCCATGCATAATGACGGCTGAACATTTCTTTTACTTTACTGCGATCTTTTTCCGCTAATGCATCTCTCAGAATATAGCCGAAACTCCTGCTGTCATTGATGATAGCACCGTAAATCTGTCTTGCTTCCCAAAGCCTGCTGTAGCTCGCATTATTTTTGAATCCTACAATGAATGCCACTGCCGTTCCCATAATCGCTATAGGCTGCCATGGAAAGGCAAGAAATTTCCATCCGCAGAAGTAAAGAACCGTTGGAACTGCCGCCAAAATTGTTAAGATATAAATACTTCTCCTTGTCCACATGATGAACTCCAGAGCTCCAAATCTTTTTCCTGAATGCATATTAGTTTTTGTTTGTTATATTTTTGAACCACCTCATCAAAAACTTTCAATTTTTGCCACTCCTCCAAAAGAAGGGAAATTCTTTTCTAATTTTTGGTAAAAGGGATATTGTTGTAAAACCCGATCTGAATCTGGCCCCGGTTTTTATTTTCCTGAATCTGATTCATATATCCTGCTTCAATTCTCATATTTTTATTGATCACATATCCTAAGGCTCCATACACCCTGTTCCTGTCGAAAACCGGACTGTCAAAATGCAGGAAGATCTCATTATAGGCCGAAGCATAAAAGGTTTTTGGAAGCATTTCTTTATTATTGATCGGAATATTCACTCCTAACAAATACCGGAACCTCATTCTGAAATCTTCTTCCAAGAAACGTTCTTCCAAACGATATCTGTGCTGCAGGTTGAAACGCCCGAATTTCTGCTTTGTAATGTACTGCTGGAAAATCCTGTGTTCAATATTTTCCGTTTTCTCACCATTGACATTATAAGGCTGGCTTAAAATAAAACCATAACCAAGCAAAACATTGTTGTTATTTTCAGTCAGGTCATACCCTATTCCGGTACGGATCAACAGCTGTTCCAGATCGCCTATCGCATCAAAATTACGATACTGGATTTCATTATGCCAGTTTAGTTTTTTACTGATCTTATTGTTCCCAAAATACATATACCAAGCTCCCAGATCATTTTTTTGTGCATAGGATAATGGGGTTGCCAAGCTAAAAATAATCAAAACCAATGACTTTACAATCTTCATAATTTATTTTTAATCTATTAGTCTTATCTATCGCATCTACCAAAATCAATACGAATTATCAATAATAAGGAAAAAATATTTTTTATGAAAATTTTTCTTATCCATTGGTCACTGAATTAATAATCTTTAATAATACTTTATAATGAAGGTACTTGTTCTATGAAAATTTCACTTCCGGAGACATCGAAATAGGTGCACATCATTGTATGCAAATCCATTTTCCAACCTTTAATACCATTCCCTGCACAATCTTTACAGAAAGTCGGGTAATCTGTTCCGCCTTGCTGATGCAGTTTTAATCTGGATTTGAAGTTTTCTTTGTTTACACTTTGTGAGACAATCAGAGTTTCATATTTGCTCCCTGTAGATACTGACTGATTTTCTGTATCAACATATTGTGTATTTCCGTCTGAAACATAAGTGATATAATGGGAAACACCCAATTTTTTAAGAGCATGAATATATTGTGGAAAATCCGCACCGCTTTTCACTTTCTGATGCGCAGCTTTAATTTCATCAATGGTAAATTTCATCTTGTATTTTTAATTAATTTTACTTGTGCAAAGGTATTATAAAAAGAAAACTGACGGGAAATCTCGTCAGTTATTTTTAGTTATATCCTTATATACCGTAAGTATTAAGGGTGTTGCTGCATTTTTGCAGGATCGTCATAGTTTACCATCCAGTTGATCCCGAATTTATCCGTAAACATTCCGAAATAAGCTCCCCAGAATGTATCTGCCATAGGCATTGTTACCATTCCTCCTGCTGATAAACCTCCGAATAATTTATCTGCCTCTTCTTTAGATTCTGCATTGACAGAAATCGAGAAATTGTTTCCAACTTTGTAATGAGAAGCCCACTCTCCTCCTGTATCGCTTCCCATTAATATCGTTTCTTTAGAGATAGGAAGTGAAACATGCATAATCTTATTTTTATCTTCTTCAGACATTGTTTTACCATCTTCAGACGGTGGCATTTCCCCGAAAGTTCCGATGTAAGGATATTCTCCTCCGAAAACTGATTTGTAAAAGTCGAATGCTTCTCTGCAATTCCCGTCAAATGTTAAGTAAACGTTTACTGATGCCATAATAATTCTTTTTAAAGTTTAGTTTATAAGTTATATTTACTAAGGTTTTTCAGCCATAGCCTTCAGCCTTGAAAGCCCTTTCTGATAATCTTCTCCAATAGCTTCTTCCATATTCATGAATAATTTCATAATGGTAAACGGATACGGAATCTGTGAGGTAAATCCCCATGTTGCTTTACTTCCATTTCCTTCCGGAACCACCGTTACATAAGCGTTAGCTTCACTTTTATAAGGAGTTAGAAACTGGATAGTCGTGTCTATTCTTTTTCCAGCAGCATCTACTTTGGTCACTTCCTGACAGCCTTTCCCGGCTTCTTCTTTCTGGCTTTCCCAGCAAACTTTTTCTCCCGGCTGTCCTGTAGATCCTGTCCAGTCTTTTTTCATTCCGGGATCAAGGTCATTCCAGGGACTCCACTGATCCATGGCTTTCAAGGTATTGGTGTTCTGCCATACCTTCTCTACGGGAGCATTAATGGAGATTGATTTTTCATATTGGCAGTCTCCTGAAATAAAAGCCGCAATTACCAGCCAAAGAATCAGGATGGTTGCCAAAACAATGATAATTCCTTTAAGTATTCTCATCTTATTTATGTTTTAATTGTTATCTGTGCTGATCTATCAATATTACGTTTCCATCCGGATCTTTCAAGAAAATATGTTCCGGGCCGGAAGTAGATTCATCCGCTTTTCTATCAATCTCAACGTTATTTTCCTTTAAATGTTTCTGGATATTGCGAACATCATCAAAGGATTCCAGATTGGCGGCATTTTCGTCCCATCCCGGATTAAATGTCAGCATATTTCCCTGGAACATCGCTTGGAAAAGACCGATTAAGGTAGTTCCGTTTTTCATGATAAGATAATTATGTTCCATGCTTCCTCCCATTGAGCTGAATCCTAATTTTTCATAGAATTCTTTTGATTTCTGGAGGTCTTTTACGCTTAAACTTACTGAAAATGCGCCTAATTTCATATTGTTCTTTTATTTACGGCTAATCTGTATCCTACTAAAACCAATCCCCAAACCAGGATTCCTAGAACCCAGAACCAAACAGGCGTAGGCAACATGGCCAAATTAATAATGGTAATGATCACGAAGATAACTCCACAAATAATGGCGTATCTGTTTTTACCATCATTCGCCACTTTTGTTGAAACAAATCCGGCGATCAAAGCTCCTAAAGCATAGGCGATAATAACGAAAAACAAAGCCATAAAGGGAGCATTGGGAATGTATTCTTTCATGGCTTCCATATCATCGCTTTTCATTCCTGCCGGTAACGGATACAGGTAATGACCGAGCATTTCAATGGCTGCAATAGCAAGCGAGCCCGTAATGATACCGGCTACGACTGATAGTATTCTTCTTAGCATAGTGTATAGTTTTTATTGATTTTTCAATCGAGTCTTAAAATCCAGTGTCCCATCATAGCTTTTCCAGTTTCCGATGAGCTCTATATACTGGGCTTCAATTTTCTCGGTTTTTTTATTCCATTTAAAGGTATAAATGAATTTTCCTTTGAAGATACCCGAATGCTTCCCCTTGCTTTCTTCCGCTAGTTCATATTCCCCAAATACAATCCCTTTATTTTTGGTATCTTTATATTTGGTAATGATAAATTTACCTTCAAATTTTGCATATGAAGTATCTACGAGTGAATATCCGGAAACAAAATATTCCTGATCATTTTTTTTGTTTTGTTCAGAAATATTAATCTTTAGTTTGATCTCCTGGTTACGATCTCCTATGGTTCCCGTATAAGGCTTACTGTTATTCCGCCATACATTGGAAATGTTCGGCATTTGAGCCAGAGCGAAGTTGGAAACAAGAATGAGAAATAATAAAAGTTTTTTCATGTTTTTTTTGATATTAAACTCCAAATTGTGCTAAATGATGGTTCAGGTGTTTGGCAAACATATTATTCCACTCCTGAGCGTTCAGTTTCCCAAATGAGAAGGATTCTTTACCATCAAATGCGGAAGCTCCCAATTGCTGTGTTTTCTGAATAAAGCCGATGAGTCTTTTCTTTTCCTCATCAAAGTCTTTTCTGCCTACAATAATAAACTGTGGTGCCGTAGGATTATCTTTCGAGTACGCTTTATCTCCTACCACCTTGGGTTTCACAAAGGTTTTAAGGATAAATTTGGCAATAGAACCCGGTTTTTTGTGTTTTTCCGGCTCATACACCATTTCATAAGAAACGTTACAGTGAGCCAACATCTGATCAACCGTCATTTTTCCCCACAGACCGTGAGTATCCGGAGCAAGCTTATTGATTCTATCAATGTAATTCTGTGCATCTTTTGCGTCAAATACGTTTTCCATACTTTGTTCGTTTGTTAAAGAACAAATATATCAGTTTTTTTGAATCAATTTATATTCTTTTGAAAAAACCGTGAAAACCCTGTGGAGCGAGATGCGGGGTGAGTTTCGGCATCAATACAAAGAAACCCGCCTCGCAAATTAGCGAGGCGGGTTTCTTATGATCATTCAAATTACTTCTGAACTGCTTTTTTCATAGTATCAGGACGTAAAACCCTGTATCGTACTTCCAGGTCTTTAGGAACATAGAAAACCAAAGGTAATTTACTGTTGTATCTTACTACCTGCGGCTGAAGCGTTACAAATTTTTTCGTCAGCTTCTGGTCCGGACAAGCCATCAGGGTTCCCCCTGTTTCTCCTTTGGATTCCACGTCATAATAAGTATATCCCCATCCCTGCAGGTCCTGGGTTTTTACCTCTCCCATTAAAAAGTGTTTATTACAGTCCAACATTTTCTCAGCTCCTACAAAAAATTCAACTTTTAAATCGTTTTCGTTCTTAGCCACCGGAAGCTGAATATAAACTTGTTTGTATCCTTCCTTTGCTTTTGGGAACATCTCAATCTGTAACTTTTCAAATTTTTCTCCTTTCTTTTGGGCAAATGCATTGACACCCATCAACATTACTAATCCTGTAATTACCGTTTTTGAAAATTTCATTTTGTTTTGTTTTAAAAATTTCACTACTTCCCTATAGCCAAAAATCATTCCAAACTAAACATTTGTTTAATTAATTAGATTATCTTTTATTATAAAAATTTAAGTTTGAGGATGAATATTGCTAACCATTTATACATCATAAAAAACTGCAGTAATCTTACTGCAGTTTTTCATGGCATATTTTAGATTTACTCCGAAATTGTCACATTGTTTCCTTTGGTATGAGCATTCATCTGCGGTGCATAATAATTCTGCATCGTAGTAATTCCGTTGGAGAATTTTCCGGCTGCATTCGCTACAAAGTCATATTCGAATACATATTTTCCTTTCGGCATATATTCTATATAGAAATTGGTTGAAGCATCTTTTGTAGACTGATAATACCCCAAATTGTTTTTCCATTGGTAACCAGACAGCACATCTACAGGCTCAAATCCGGCAGCACGCATATCTTTAATGTGAATAAACTCCATAGGACGGTCGGTGTTCAGGATCATTCTTACGGTTACTTTATCTCCGATTTTTAAAGGGGTCTGCGGTGAAATCTTTTGCAATTCTTCTCCGTTTACTGTTTTTACTTTTTTGTACAGTTCTTTGGTAATGGAGATATAATTTTCTGATGATTTTATTTTATCCAGATCTTCATAATATTGCCAGAACAATCCACCCTGAACGATTCCTGGGCCTGGTTTTGTAACCGTAACCGTGGCTAAATTTTTATCTAGTACATCAGTTTTTACAGCGGATTTTACGTAACCCGTTGCCTGAGTCTGTGGTTTTAATTCTTTTCCACCCCAAACAATTGCTGCTTTATCACTTTCTGCACTCGTCCATGATTTTCCTGAATTTAAGATCGTGAAGATCACTTCCGAAGTTCCTCTTGAACTTCCCCATGAATTCACTTCTTTCTGGGTAATCAGCCAGATCTTCATCTCTTCAATGAATTTCTGATCGTTGGGTTTCAATTTATTGAAGGCTTCCAAAGCTCCTGCATGATTCACCACTTTTGAGCTGAACCAGCCCCAGTCATTAAAGTTCTGCTTCCAGTACACTCCCTGGGTTTTGGTATCTGTAGAAGTTTCTTTCAAGTAGTTCATCAGTTTATCAGAGGTTTCTTTCAATCCATAATCACTCATCAGCAAAGCGGCGCGGTGCAATCCGAAGAATGTGAAATCAGTTAATTTTGCTCCTTTTGCTTTTTGTTTTACCAAAGATTTCAGGGTTGCTCCTTTTCCTTTCAACGGATATTGTTTTTCCCAATAATTTCGGGTGTCAAGATATTCCAATGTCCAGTTATTCCAAACATTTTCTTTCTTCACATCCCAATATTTATCGATTTCATTATCCACGTATTTAATAAGCTTTCCTATCATTTCATTCTGAGCCGAAGTCTGATAGTCTTTCACATTATCTTTTAACCAAGTATTGATTTTCCCAAGATTTTTAAGAATATACAACGATACTCCATAAGAGCTTGGATATCCGGAATACCACGAGAAACCTCCGTCCGGATTCTGAAGCTTAACAAAATCATCCCAATCCTGATTGATTGAATTTCTCATTGTATTGGCATCAAAAAGCCTTGCCAGTTTCTGCATCTGCTCTTCTTCATTCTTACTTTCCAGTACCCAAGGTGTTTCTTCCAGTAACAATTGTTTCAATTCCTGATTTTTCTCAAGATTGGAATTCAATAATCCTTTGCTTTGGTATTCTTCAAAAACCGTTTTCATTTTTGGATTGGCTTTGAATATTTCCGAAGCCAGAACGTTTGCAAACCATTTATTGAACATCACATCCGCTGAGTTGTTCTGGTCATTTTTCAAGCTTGGAAGGGCAAACATGATCTCCCAGATCGGATTGGTAGTAAGCTCTAATGTATTGGCAACATTCGAAATGGTTGATGAATTGGCATTAGCAAGGTTATCCAATACAAACGTCTTAGTTTCTCCTTCTTTTACGAATACAGGAACGGCATCCGTAACCAGCATCCTGTTGGGTAATACGGCAATGGCCTGTTGTTCACCATCAGAGAAAGTTCCGGCTTTAGCAACCACTTTGATGATAATGGAGGAAACATTATTCGGAACTTTCAGTTTCCATGTTAAAGCTGTATTCCCGTTTTCATTCAAATCAAAATTCTGAGTTCCGGCATTGATCCCGAACTTTGAGGAAATATCTTCATTCGTAAAGGCATCCAGGATTTGTAAATTCGCTGAACCGTTAAGCTTTTTACTGCTTAAATTGGACAGTTTTGATTGTAAATTCAGCTCGTCACCTTCTCTCAGGAATCTTGGATAATTCGGGGTAACGGAAAATTCTTTCTGGGTTACTACCTCTTTTTCCAAGGTAGCGGCTCTTGCGTCTTTTGTGTGCGCAAGGAACATCAGCTTCCATTTCGTTAACGCTTCCGGAGAAGTAAATTCAAAATTCACATTTCCTTCAGCATCTGTTTTCAGATCGGGATAGAAGAATGCGGTTTCATTCAGGTTCTGACGAACGGGAACTTTTTCTAAAGCCTCCTGAGATTCTTCTTTATCACTTGCTGCGTCGTTTACATCTTCTGCAGCTACTTTCTTTGCTTTGGCTGTAGCATAGCCTCTTATCACTACACTATCAACACTTTTTTCAGCCACAGGTGCAGGCATGGATTCAACCTGTATGCCAGCTGCATTTCCTACTAAAGCCTGATTCAAAATATTCCCATCAAACCAATTAAAATAAGGTACTTCAAGATATTTTCTAGGGTAATACCGCTGTCTTTTCTGGTAATATTTCTGCGCCAGATATTCTCTAATGTCATACGAGGTAATGATCGAATAAGGAGCATACAGCTTCTGCCAGTCAAAAGTATTCACGGCAAACTGATCCAAAGACATATCATACATATTGGCCAACACTTCGGCATTGATTTTCTCTTTGTCGTTTCCAGAGATTTTTACCGACCATTTTTCCTTAGAATTTGGTTCCAGCTTATCCCGGAAAGTCACGGTTTCAATTTTCAATGGTTTTTCTGCATCTTTAATTTTTAGATTAACAGATTGTGTCTGAACATCATTATATGCCACCAATTGAAATTGAAGGTTCAGATATTCTACCGCTTTATCTTTAGGAACATCCACGGTATATTCCAATATTCCGTTTTTGAACGGATGTACTTCTGAAATGGTTTTTCCGGAACCATCCTGCACAAAAACATTTACCAAAGCCCCCGGAATGCCAGAATACACAAATACTTTAGCTTTTCCGCCTCTTGAAAACTCTTCTTTAGGCTCCAATACTGTTAAGAATGTTTTCTGAACAGGTTTTAAAGCTTTTTTATCCCAAACACTAAAGGTTTGAGAAGATTTTATCGTGTCTTTTCCTTCTATGTTATATAATTCCAGCTGATAATCTCCCGCTTCCAGCTTTCCAAGATCCAGAGTCTCTTCACTTCGCTTCTCTCCGTTCAGAATAACAGATGAAGCTTTCCAATTTTTCAACTCATCGTTTTTATCAAACCGGTCATGTGGAAACTTACTGATGAACTCATCTTTTGAAAATTTCGGCAGGTCCTGAACTGCAGATTGGAAGTTCTCTCTGAAAATCCTGTTTGGCGTTTCCAGTTTGGATAATTTAACCTGGTAGGATTTTTTCAGGTTTTGCTCGTTATAGTTTTTGGTTTCAACTTTCAGTTTTACATTGTCCTCGGCAAATACATTTTTGATTTCTTCTGCTTTAATATAATGAGAAACCGATGCCACTTTTAACTGAGTATCCGCAGATTGGGTTTCACCGTTGATATCCGTTACTGAAGCATTAATTTCATAATTATCAATCTGGATCCCGTCAAGCTTTTCATCTTTTTTAAGATCCAGACGGATCACAAATTCTCCTTTATCATTGGTTTTTGCCTCACCAAGAATGGAATTTTCATTATCATTTTCCTGAGGGTACCACCAGAAATATCTCCAACGGATATTACGTTTTTTGATTTCATAGTGTACCGTTGTATTGCTTAATGCAACTCCGGAAAACATCATGGCTTTCCCTTTTAATTCAATGACCTGTCCGTATTTGTATTCCTCTTTTACGGGTTCAAAAGTGACTTCAAATTTCGGCCTTTTGTATTCTTCGACTCTGATGTCTTTATACCCCTGTTCTGTTCCATCTGTTCTCAAATAATATACTCCGTTCAGCTTTCCTTTCGGAAGGGTGAAGCTTCCATGATAAGAACCGAATTCATTAGTCGTAAAACTTTGAGAAGATACCTCTTCACTATTCGCATCTAATAAAGTAATTTTCTGTTGTACCCCGGACACCACGGATTCAATCTCTTTATCTATTTTGGTATTGATGACTTTAAAATAAACGGTTTGGCCGGGTCTGTAAATTGCTCTGTCCGTAAAAACCTGAGCTTTTGTTCGGGATTGCTTATTCGGATCGTGGTTCTCATAATCATTGTCGCCATACATCTGCATGATCTGGAAATCATTGGTTTCAGACTGTTGGATCAGGAAAGTTCTGTAATAAGTTTTATTAGCTGTTTGCGGGAATTTAAAAACGCCTTTAGCATCTGTTTTACCATTGACTTTATTGATGGACCGACCATTGACGAATTCGTGAAAAATAAGATTTCCATTGGCAACAGGCTTTCCGTTTTCACTGTTGACCAGTTTTAATTCATTGGAAAGAGGTTTTCTGTCTGATTTGATCTGATAAATAACCTTGTTATTGGAAACCAGGAAATAAAAATTCTGGCTGGTAATATCTTCATTCTTTTCTGTTCCAACGGTATATTCAGCAAGATAAATTCCCGACGGAAGTGGTTTCATTTCCAAAGAAGTCTTATGAACCTGGTAATCTTTAGGATCAGGCAATTGGAATTCTTCTTTTCTTATAAGGTTCTTTTTGATCTTGGTATAAGTTTCTCTGTAAGAATTCTGTATATATTGTAAAAATGAAGCAATATCATCTTTTACCTCATAAATATTCAGAGAAAATTGAGAAGTATTCTTATATTCAGCTACCAGATGTATCGGCAGATTACTTTGGGTTTGCTGTTCGTATCTGATATTAAGGGTCGGATTCGTAATCTGGCTTTCTTTATTTTTGATGTTTTCGATGAAAGGGGATTTGGGATACTGGCTTTTTGTTTGTGCAGCCAGTGCCAAAGCTTCTTTTTCCTTTTTCTTTACAATCAGCTCGTTCATAATCTCTTCTATGATCACCACTTTATAATCCCCCTCTACATTAGATTTCTCAAGATTCTGCAGCTGTTCCAATCTATCTTTGCATTGGTTGAAACTACAGCTCTCCTGCAATTTCTGATGCATAAAATACAGCTTGGAATTCCCATTGTTCTGAGCAATCAGTTCATCAAAGGTCGTGTTGATCTCATTCCTGTTTTCTGTCAGTTCATTTTTTGTGAATAATTGGTTATCTGAAAGGAAGCTGATCTTTTTCAACGAGTACCATTCCCATAAAGTCGGGAAATATTCTATATCTTTTGTATTGGAAAAAACGTCTTCATATTTCTTTAAAGGAATCTTTTTCATTTCCTGTTTCTGCTGATCAAGTTCTTTGAAGCTTTTAGACAGGTAATTTTTAAAATCGAGCTTGCTCCAGGTTTCAATCTGTGAAAGATCCTGTGAATTCAGATTAGTTCTTCCATTGATTCTCCAGGAGTTCTGCTGATAATAATCCATGAAAAAGCTGTTCAGTAGTGCACTATATGCTAACTTTTCTTCTCCCTTCAATTGTTTTTCCACATTTTGAAGCTTACCGAAGAATTTTGAAGCCGAATCATTCTGATCATCATCCGAAGTCCGGTTCACAATACTGAATTCTGCTTTCAGAGAACGGATGAGCTGAAGTGAATTATTGTCTTTCATGGCATGGTTTTGTATGTCTAAAACAAGGGGAAGGTTAGATTTATACGCTCCTTTTTTACTATTCTCTGTTATTTTTTTCCACTGATCGTCATAATACTTCTGCCCGAAAACAGCAGAAAAACCCAGTAGGAACAGTAAAAGGATAAAAATCTTGGAAAATCTTTTCATAAATGTTATTTTTGATCAATGAACTTTTTAAAAATACTGAAAAAATCCGTTATAGACAGCCAACTTTATGTCTCTGTAATGGGAACTCTTTTTTCAGTTTTTTTCATGGAAGAGCAAAACACGTTCCGTTTCCCTACGGTATTTTTGATTTTGATCACTTATTTCAGCGGTTATCTCTATACAAAGTATCAGCACACGAAGCATTTTTTCAAAATTTTTATCCTTAATGTGGTTGCCGGATTAACCTGTGCGCTGCTGATTATTTACAATCATAATGAAATCCGGCTGATCAAATGGTTTATTATTGTCGTCTTGGGACTTCTCTATAATAGCTTTTTCCTTGATGTTTATATCCGGAAAATTCCTTTATTAAAAGTATTCTATGTAGGACTAGTTTGGGGACTGGTCAATTCCTGGCTTACTCTGCCTCAATTCAATCTTCCTATTTTTTTCATCAGCTTTTTTTTCATCACCGCTTTGGTTCTTCCTTTTGACATCCGGGATATGAAAAAGGATACAGTACAGACTTTTCCCCGGATGATCGGTATTCAGAATACAAAACACATTGCTTATATTCTTGTTTTTATCAGTAATATCCTGGCCATTTTTTACCTGAAATATGATTATGCTCTTGCTTTTTTTCTAACCAGTATCGTTACTTATATCCTCATTTATTTCTCCGAAAATGAAAGGGATGATGCTTATTTTTCTTTCGGAGTTGAAAGCTGTTCCGCACTTCCTTTTTTATTTTTAGGAATAATGAAGTATTTTTGACGAATGATTATCAAGAAGCTTTCCCTGTACAATTTCAAGAACCACTCTGAGAAAAAGTTTGAGTTTTCTCCGCAGATCAATTGTTTTGTGGGGAATAACGGTGCCGGAAAGACGAATATTCTGGATGCACTGCACTACTTATCTGTTGGAAAAAGCTTTTTAGGAAATACCGATTTTAATAACATCAAGAAAGATGAAGATTTCTTCACCATTGATGCTGAAATTCTGAATGAAGAAAGCGAAGACATCATCAAAATTTCTCAACCCAAAGAAGCAAAGAAGATCATTAAAAAAAATGATAAGAACTATGACAGGATAGCGGATCATATCGGTTATCTGCCGAGTGTGATGATCTCTCCTTATGACTCCAATCTGATTTCCGATTCTGGAGAAAGCCGGAGAAAGTTTCTGGATTCCATGATTTCCCAAACTGACTCTGAATACCTTTTTGACCTGATCCAATACCAAAAAACAATCCAGCAAAGAAATGCCTTATTAAAATATTTTGCCAAAAACCGTGTCTTTGATAAAGATTCTTTAGAAATTTATGACGACCCTATTATTAAATTTGGGACTAAAATTTTTGAAAAAAGAAAGGATTTTGTCACTCAGCTTAATCCGATTGTACAAAACTTTTATCATATTATTTCAGGCGGAAAAGAAACGGTTTCCGTGATCTATGAATCGCATTTGCTTGAAAATTCTTTTGGAAATTTATTGATGGAAAGCTTGGAGAGAGACCGAATGCTGACTTACACTTCCAAAGGAATTCATAAAGATGATCTGCTTTTTGAAATGGATCATATTTTAATCAAGAAAGTGGGTTCCCAAGGACAGCAGAAATCATTTCTGATTTCCCTGAAGCTCGCTCAGATGAGCCTGGTAAAAGAATTAACCGGAAAAACGCCTATTCTTTTATTAGATGATATTTTTGATAAGCTCGACGACTACAGGGTTTCCCAACTGATCGAACTGGTGAATCAGGAAAATTTCGGACAGATCTTTATTACAGACACACATAAAGAGCGTACGGAGAGTGTGGTGAAGAAAATCAATGAAGAAAGCATCATTTTTGAGATATGAAACAGAAGAAAAAACGCGAATATCAATCCTCAGAATTGGTGAAGTCTTTTGCCAAAATCTATGGCTTTGAAGATAAGCTTGTGGCCTTCGAAATTAAAGATTTTCTGGAAGAGTATCTTGATGAAAGTCTTTTTAACGAGATTAAAAGCGTTAATATCCAAAATAAGATAATCTTTATTAGCATTGGCTCTCCTTTGCTAAAAAACGATTTTAAAATGCGCAAAAGCTTTTATCTGAAAAAATTCCAGGACAAATTCGGCATTGAGAAGTTTATTGATCTTCAGATTTTGTAGGTAACGTACTATTCATCAAATCATCTGCCTTTTTATCCAATCTTGAACGAATCGGAAGGAAGAACTTCAGAGGATGTTTAATGAAATACCTGAAAATTTCTTTATAAATCTCACTTACCTGTCCAAAGTTCAGCTTTCTTGATCTGAATGCCAAGAACATTGACAGGGTAAAACTGACTAAAAAATTGAAAAAACCGATTACAAAAACCGTAATAAAAGATAACCAGAAGGTATAAGCATCTACCGTAAAGTCTTTCCCATACAATCCCAATGCAAAGTTTCCTGCCGCAAAGGTGATATGACGAATATCCAGGTCAAGTCCCAAAAACAGACCTACGGGAGCGGTAGCACCCAGAAAAACCCCAAACCAGAAGTTGGACACAATTCCAGGCCAGTTCTTAGCATAGTATTTTGAGAGACCTTTGGCAAATCTGATTCCGAAAAACTTTCTGATGGAAAGGTTTTTGGCTATTCTTTCAGGAATTTGATAGAACACTGAATTGTTTCCTATGTTTCCGGAAATAATCCCGGAAATAAATAAATAAAATCCGGCAATACTGGCATGCAGAATTGCTTTAGATCTGAAAGGATCAAGATCTTTAAGCAGCTTATCCGCTTTGTCTACCGCAAGATTTTGTGAGAAAAAAACATCGAGTCCGTAAATGATCGCCAATGCGACCGGAAAAGAAAGCAATACGTTTCCGACAAAGGCAATAAACTGGCTTCTGAAAAGTTTTGAAACAAGGTGGGCAAATTCTGTATTATTTCTTATATTATTTTCACCTTCGGACAATACTTTAGTCATTGTCGCTGCCGTCATGGCGGGCTGTTTTGTCGCCAGCGTGAATCCCATCAGGTAAATCATGATAAATCCCATTGCATAGTTCATGGAATACATAAACGCGTGAGAAAAGTCACTCCCCGGAACATATCCGTAAAGCATCTTCAATACACATAATGCTCCAACAATGATTCCTCCACCACTTGCTTTATAGAACATTTTCAGATATTCTTTTCTCGTAGAGGTGATGTAATGCGTTCCTGTTTCAGCCGTATGATTGGTGATGAGATGGGAAATCAGTCTTGTACTGTCATTAACGAGCTCTGAAATGTTATTTTTATGCGATTTATAGCTCAGCACATTAAAAATCAACTGCTTGGAATTAATCATCAAATCCTCTTCACGATCAATCACCAAAAGATTTACAATGTCATAAATCCTTTGGATCTGTTGCTGGATTTTGAGAAGCGATTGATTAATCTTCCCTGAAATCCCATATTGGGATGAATTTTTAAATGCTATATTAACGAATTCCAGACATTGCTCGATATAGATCTTAATCTGCTTATATCGGCTATCTTTAGAGTGTAGCTGAAGATCGGGATCATTTTCCAGCTCCTCTGTGAGCGCCTCCAGTTCATTTTGCAGGGCTATGAAAGGATTATCAAAGTTTCTGTATTCCGGAGCCATCCTCACAACTTCCACTTCCATAGCCATTCCTGTAACCCGCCAGGAGAGAATGTTCATGGCAAACAGCATTTCTTTTTTCACCCTGGTTTCTTTGATGAAATCAGCAGCATCGAGCATTCTTAAGAATTCGTCGATTTCGTTTTCAGGAAGATTATGAAGGAATTTCAGATCTTTTTTAGGCCGAAGACTGACATTATCAATCATATACCAGACTGTGTTTTCATTTTCCACAGGAGGTAAAACCGTATTAAGAATTCTTTTTTTAAGTTCGGGAATAAAGGCGTTTTCTGAAAGGATATTGGCCTCCGTTAAAGACAAATTGAAAGGTTTTCCATTAAAAATATTATGGATATAATACTTAAAATGTTCCTGAAAAACCGGATTGCTTTTGAAGAAATTAAGAACATCTGTAAAATCAGTTCTCTTTACAGCCTCCAAAAATTCGGCAAACGGTTCTAAAGAAAGGGTTTCGTTCTTAAAAGAAAAGTATTTTTTAAGAACAGCCTGATAGTCTTTTGTACCGGAATTTAGAAATTTCATTGGTACAAAGATACTATTTCAAACTTACATTCCTCATTTGTCTCATGATCCAGTTGTGTTTTCTGTTTAAGTAAGCCGATGGGTTTTTAGGATCATATTTTTTAGGATTGGGCAATACAGCGGCAATCCAGGCTGCTTCTGAACGGGAAAGATTATTGGAAGATTTTCCGAAATAATATTGAGCTGCTGCTTCCACTCCGAAGACGCCCTGCCCCATTTCAATGGAATTCAGATATCTTTCAAGGATGATATCTTTCCCCCAGATTTTTTCTATGATGAAGGTATAAACGGCTTCCAGACCTTTACGGAACCAGCTTCTGCCCTGCCAAAGGAAAACATTTTTGGCGGTCTGCTGGGAAATGGTACTTCCGCCACGGATTTTTTTGCCTTTTTCGTTATGCTTCATCGCTTTTTCAATGGCGGTATAATCGAACCCGTCGTGAATGAAAAATTTCTGATCTTCGGAAGCAATGACTGCTTTTTTCACATTATCTCCCATTTCGTCATAGGAAATATAATCACGGTGTAATTTTCCGTATTTGAAAAGGCCTCCGATCTGTGTAATCGTGATGGGCGGATTGAAGAATCTTCCCCAGATGATAAATACGACATTCAGTATCAGAACGATCAACAGAATTTGCTTGATTTTTTTCCACATAACTTTTTAATAGGCACTGCAAAAATAAACAAATCCTCTGAGTTATTGCAATTCTTTCATGTAAGTCAGCTGGTAATCGGGCAGTAATTCCGGATGGAAAATCTTAATATAATCTTTAAGAATAAGATCTGATCTCACTACTCCGCTTTCAAAGAAATCATTGGCTTTTTGAATTTCCCTTCCGGTGATCACATATATTTTCCCGTTATTGAAAACATCCAGCTTACTGTAAAGCGGATTCATGCTCAACATTTCTTTTTTGGAAACATGGTTTCCTGCATTTACCCAATATTGTACTCCTGCAGATTTAGCGTACACTTCTTCAAAATTCATGGTCATGGCTTTTTCTTCAGTATTGTTTTTCAGAATATATTCGGCATTGGCATCTGAAATATAGTGGGCTGTAGTGGTTCTACCCCCCGGAAGATACCATATATCTCCATACATGATATTGGCCAGTACAACAGGTCTGGCTTTGGCCTTTAAAGCCAACTGCTTCAACTCTTTATAATTCTTTTCAACTTCGTCATACTTTGTTTCCGCTTCCTTATTTTTTCCCAATAACTTTCCAAAAAGTCGGATATAGGCTGTTCTTTCAAGAGGATTCTGCTCCATATATTCGTCCAGGAAAATCACTTTGATCCCATTGTTTTTCAATAACTGGTAGGTATTGTCGAAGCTGGCAACATAATTGGTAAAAACGGCATCGGGTTTCAGGGAGATAATTTTTTCCACCTCATATTTCTGCTCATTTCCTACATTCTGAATTTTACCCTGCTTTAGTAAATTCTGAATTTTATCAGAATAGATATATTCCGGACTTGAAACTCCGGCAATCAGATTTTCTGCACCCAATTCGGTAATATAGCCCGCCATACTTGCATTGAGAAGGATAATTTTTTTGAAAGGAACCTGATCTGATTTAAAATCATACGTGAAATTCCCTGATTTCAGTTGCAGAGCCCCCCTTTCTTCTTTGTATTGCAGTCGTGTGGAAATTAAAGTCCAATCTGATGATGATATTTTTTGTTCTCTTTTACAGGAGATTAAGACTAAAAAGGTAAATAATAGTAAAATTCTTGATTTCATCTTTCAAAGAAAGTAAAAAAGTGCTATATTTGCAAACCTAAAACAGGGTGCATAGCTCAATTGGATAGAGCGTCAGATTACGGCTCTGAAGGTTGGGGGTTCGACTCCTCCTGCGCTCACCATGACGCCATTATAGGTCAAATAGTGCCTAATGGCGTCATTTTTCTTTATAACACTGGGCTTACCGGTATTTTTGCAATTTTATTTATTTTATTCTATTCCATAAAACAAATACATTTATGTGAAATTCAAATATTAATATAATATAAAACAAAAAGATGGATATTCTAAAATCATCCACCTTTAAGATGTAATAAAGCCAATTTTTTCTTACTGAAAGCTTAAGTAACTATTTTTTAAACAAAGCTTTTTTAAGTGCGAGCGCACCTTGCTGAGAGGAAAACTTCACCGCTTCAATATGATCAAGAGGATTCAACAAGCTATAATCATGAATAAATCCATTATAGGTCTCGATAGTAGTCGGAACACCCGCTTCATCTAACTTTCTTGCATATGCCAAGCCTTCATCGAATAGGATATCGTTTTCAGCCAACTGAACCAGTGCTGGAGGAAGGCCTTTAAGTTTTTCTAAGGGTGCATTGAATGGGGTAGCATAATATTCCTTACGTTTTTCGGTATCAGGAAGATAATTATTCCACATCCATTTCATTAACGGAGCTGTAAGGAATCGTTCTTCCGCATATTTTTGCCAGGATTCACGCGTAAAATCCGCATCAGTAACAGGCCACAGTAATAACTGAAATTTTATTTCCGGGCCACCTTTATCTTTAGCCATCAGACAAAGAACCGCCGTCATATTTCCCCCGACACTGTTTCCGGCAGCTGCCATATTTTTGCCATCGACGCCAATTTCAGTTCCATTTTCTGAGACCCATTTAGTAGCTGCATAAATTTGATTAATCGCTACAGGGTACTGCGCTTCCGGCGAGGGGGTGTAATCGGTAAAAACAGCTGCCGCTCCGCTATGGACCACTAAATCACGTACCAATCGTCTATGGGTTGGGTAATCACCCAATACCCATCCACCACCATGTGTAAACATAAATACCGGAAGGTTTTCAGTAGAGGCATTAGCAGGTTTTATGATATGAATATTGACCGTGATCCCATCCTGGGTAATCTCTCTTTCTTCTTCAATAATTCCTGAATAATCTACTTCAACAGAATTTTGTGCATCAACCAAAACCTGCCTGGCTTCCTGTGGAGTTAGTGTTTCCAATGGTTTGCCACCACTATTATTCAAACCCTTCAAAAATTCTCTAATCCCTGAAAGTATTTGTGGATCGTTTTCAGCTTTAATGTTGTTTGCCATAATTGAAATTTTAATGATTAATGTATGAGTAATAACCTTATTAGGTTATCAAAATTTATATTTTTTCCAGCTGCTCAACAACTACTTTTGCCATTTCTTTTGAGCTGAACGGATTTTGGCCCGTTATCAAATTTCCATCAACAACTACATTGGAGGTCATAGGGATAAAAGCTTTTTTTAAATTGGCACCCCGCTCTTTAATGGCAGCTTCAAGATTGAACGGTACTTCCCGTTTTCTTCTGGCAATAGTTTCCTCAAACCAGTCAAATCCGGTCATTGATTTATTTTCAATCATATACTCACCATTGCTAAGCCTCACATTTAGCAATCCACCTACTCCATGACAGATTGCAGCGACCATTTTCCCGTGTTCGTATTGTTGGCTGATGATTTCTTTAATATTTTCATCTTCTGGAAAATCATACATGGTAGCATGTCCTCCGGCAAGATATACACAATCAAAAGATTCATTACTTACTTCATTGAGATTTTTTGAATGGTTCAGTTCTTCCATAAATAATGGATCTTCATAATATTCTTTTGATATTTTATCAAGAACAAGCGGTTTCAGACTTTCAGGATCAATAGGTACATGACCGCCCTTTGGACTCGCTATTGTTATATTCCATTTTTTCTCCTTGGCCTTATGGTAAATATGGGTCAGCTCACTGAGCCATAATCCAGTTGGCAGACCGCTTGCATATTTATCGACATTGGTAACTATTAATAAAAGCTTTTTCATGGATCACTTATTTGACTACCATAAAATTCGCAATATTGGATGATTTGGAAGTAGCTTAATTACAGGAATTAGTAACCGAATCTCTGTATTTCAACTTTTATGTTAAAAGCGACATGATTAATTTAATGATGATCTGAATTCCATTGGAGAAAGTGATGTTCGGCTTTTAAAAAGACGATGAAATGATTGCGGATGTTCAAATCCCAGCTGATAGGCAATTTCAGAGACTGACATTGAAGTAGTAGAGAGAAACTCTTTTGCTTTTTCGATCAACCTGTTCTGGATATGCTGCTGCGTGGTCTGTCCTGTTTGCACTCTTAACATATCGCTCAAATAATTTGCACTTAAGTGTAATTGATCAGCAATGAAGTGAACTGAGGGGATACCGTTAATGGCTAACTTATCATTTTTGAAATAATCATCCAATAATAGCTCCAACTTGGAAAGAAGGTCACTATTCACTTTCTTTCTGGTCAAAAATTGGCGGTTGTAATAACGGTCACAATATTTTAACAGGAGATCAAGGTTAGAAACAAGTAGATCTTGTGTAAAGGAATCCATGTTGATATCAATTTCCTGTTCAACATTCGCTATGATATCAAAAATGGTTTTCTCTTCTTTTTCAGAAAGATGCAAAGCTTCATTAGCTGTATAGGAAAAATAACCGTATTCTTTAATGTCGGATGCCAGACCATAACCATGGAGGAAATCCGGATGTACCACCAGGACAAACCCTCTTACTTTATTAAGCAGTATATCATCAAACTGTAGAACCTGATGTGGGGCAATAAAGTACATAACACCTTCATCAAAATCATAATATTGCTGGCCATATCTGCATTTTCCGCCTGCACAGTCTTTTTTTAAAGCAATAACATAAAAATCGGTAGTTATCGCACTAAGTATAGTCTCCGGTTCCAGTTTAACATCATCAAAATTAAATACACTGATCAGCGGATTAGCGGGTTTCTTTAACCCCAAGAACTGATGAAGTGTACTTATTGATGATACTTTTTCCGGAGTTTTCATATGCTGATTTTCAGATTTATACATGACTAATTTACTTAATTATTTTGTTTCCTGAAAGCTGTTCATCTTTAATGATACTGATTCCCTGCTTATATGATGTGACCTGAAAATCCGGAAATTTCTTTCTGAATTTTGAATCGTCAAATATATTGTCATGTTCATACCTGGGAAGAAGCTCCAGTAATTCCTTTACACTTTTGTTGAAAAATGAGCCTATTTTGAACATCAATTTTGGGACAACAGAATATTTTAAGTCTCTGCTGTAAATTCCCGATGCCATTCGGATAAACTCTTTATAGGTAGGATGGCTCTTATCTACCGGCAGATGCCATGTCTGACCAAATGCGTCAGGGGTATTCCCAATCAAAGCAGTAGCTCGGCTTGCATCAGGAGTCCAGATCAGGCTTCTTTTTTCATTTGCGCTCAAGGGAACCTTCAGCTTTTTACCTTCTTTTATATTGTTAAAAATCAAGGTATTGGTAATACTCTGCGTTTTGCCGGGACCGTAAAATTCCGGGGCACGGCAGATCACCGCTTCAAGTTCACCGGATTCAATTTCCTTCAACACCATTTCAGCCATTTTTCTTCTGACTCTTCCTTTTCTTCCTACGGGTGAAAATGCAGTTTCTTCTGTCAATATGCGATCATCTTGAGGATACATATAAGTGTTGTCAAAAAACACGAGTTTTGTATGGTTGATCTTACAGGCTTCAATTACATTACGAAGGATCAGCGGAAACTGTTTCTCCCAGAGATCAGAACTGATCGGAAGGCCCAATGTGAAATAGGCAATTTCACTGCCTTTTATAGCTTCAATTGCTTTTTCACGAATGGATAGATCCGCAGAAAAAACCTCGTCCGTATCATTTACTTTTTTCGCATCCCTGCTGACAATTCGTATAGATGAAGTAAAATTTCTTTTAAGTTCTCTTGCGAGCTCTTCGCCAATCTGGCCGTTAGCTCCTAATATCGTTTGCATATCTTTTGCTGTTTTAAATTACAAAGTTCAGTAATCATCCTAAAAGCAGAGTATCTGAATTAACGAAAGTTGTAACATAATCTCTGTTACATTACCTTTTTCAGCCAATGCATTTTTTTATCTGTATAAGGAGGGTATTTCCAGTCCGGTTCACCCCAGGTTGTTTTTTCAATGACTGATTTCTGGTGGGAGAATGTAAGAAAGCCGAACTCACCGTGGTAGTTTCCAATTCCGGAATTCCCGATACCTCCAAAAGGGAGATAATCACTGGTAATGTGCATCAGTGTGTCATTGATGCATCCACCACCAAAAGAAACGAGTTTTAAAAGCTTATCTTTTTCTTCTCCATTATGACTAAATAAATAAGCAGCCAATGGTTTTTCACCTTCTATAATTTTATGAAGAACATCATCATAATGGCTGTAGGATATAACAGGTAAAACAGGACCAAATATTTCTTCCTGCATTACCGGATCTTCCCAGGTTACATTATCCATGATGGTAGGTTCAATGTAAAGAGAATCAGCATTAAATTTCCCTCCATAAACCACTTTTGAATGATCAACTAGGCCAAGGATACGATCAAAATTACGTTTATTGATTATACTGGTATAATGCTCCGCACCATCAGAATAATTAATTTCCTGGAGTTTTTCTTTGATCAAACTAAGAAATTTGGGTTTTACGGATTCTTCTACCAATAGATAATCGGGCGCAATACAGGTTTGTCCTCCATTTAGGAATTTTCCCCAGACCAGCCTTTTGGCAGCAACTTCAAGGTCTGCACTTTTAGTTACTATGGCGGGTGATTTTCCACCAAGCTCTAACGTAACAGGAACCAGATTTTTTGCTGCGGCCTCGTAAACAATCTGTCCCACTTTTGGACTTCCTGTGAAAAATATTTTATCAAACCGAAGCTTCAAAAGTTCTGTTGTTTCCAGAATGCCTCCTTTTATGACATGTAGGTAGTTTGAAGGGAAATTCTCATTGATAACATCCGCTAACACATGCATTGTATTTTCCGGAAGTTCGCTGGGTTTTATGATGCACGTGTTTCCGGCTGCAATGGCACTCACCATAGGGCTTAAAGTCAGCTGATAAGGATAATTCCATGCCCCAATGACTAGTGTAACGCCTAAGGGGTCATAATGGATATAACTCTTTCCGGGCTGTAAACTGAGTGCTGTTTTGACTTTTTTAGGTTTACTCAGCTTGTTTAAGTTTTTCAGGAAAAAATCTATTTCATTATACACCAGATTGAGTTCTGTAAGAAAGGTATCAAATTTTCCCTTACGAAAATCTTTATAGATCGCTTCATAAAGTTGATCTTCCTTTGCTTTCAAAAGATTCTTTAGCTTTAAGAGGTTTTCCTTACGAAATGCAATGTTTTTTGTTTGGTGTGAATTAAAAAACTCTTTTTGTGACTGAAATATTCTTGCAAAATCCATGGTAATTGCCTTTTAATTTTAAACCTATTTCTTTGTGTTATCAGTTGGTTCAGGAGTGTATAATGCGGCCTGAAATTCAGGTTGATAATCATAGCGCATTAATTTCCCTAAATCCAATGATTTGATGAATGCAGATAATGGACCATCGGTAAGCTTAAGTTCAATGTCTTCTTTATTTTTACTACTGGCTTTTTTCAGCGCTCGCACATCAGTATAGCCATGGGTTAATTTTCTGCTTTTATCCAGGTTGATAAAATTGGAACGAACGATTTCAGGTTCTATGGTCTCTATATCTAATTTCTTTCCTTCCATCGAAAAATCCGGTTTACCTGATCCATCATAAAAAGTAAAGATCATAGAATCTCCTTTGTCACTATAATCAATTGGGATCAACCATTTCGGTAGGTTGTAACCAACTACTCCCCGGACTCTAGCCAGCTCTGTATCTACAGGAAGTTTTAAAACATATCCCCACAGGCTTTTGTTTTTTACTTCCCGGAGCAAAGAAAAGACGCCCCAGTTTCCCGCATCGGGTTTGGTCGTAACAATAGAAATCGATAACTCATTATATGAATCATTATCACAATAATGATAGGCATAAGCTGTTATGGCAATCAGTCCTCGTCCCGGGGTAATTGAAATCGGTTTTACAATATCACGAACTTCTTCCGGAATCAGCTTTTTCAAAGTTTTCATATCGGCGGTATAGATTGCCGTGATACTGCTGTTGCTGTAATAAAAATTCGGAGAATAAGTTGTAAATCCAACGTCCTTTTTTTCTTTCTGGATAGTTTTAAACCAGCTGAGATCGATCTCCGGTCTTTCTTTTTCAATAACAGATAATGGTGGATTTGAACGGAAACGATCATAAAGTCCACCCTTTAGCACAGGAACCTGATGGCCTGCAAGATCAATTATTGTCTGTTCAGGTTTGATAGTGTCCATAATGATTTGATTTTTTTGGTTTACAATTATCGTATTTGAATCAAAATATTTTTGGTATGCAGCATCGCTCCCAAAGGTGCCTGCTATTACTTGTGAATAAATTCCAACCAGCCCTGCTGTTGTCAATATTTTAAAAATGTTCATACTTTTTATTTTCTATGACAAAGTTCCGAACTATGAACACAACAGGAGTAACTAGATTAGGGTAAGTTGTAACAGAATCTCTGTTTTTCTTTAACAAGTATGGACTCAACTCGAAAGGTTCGGAAAAAAGAAAATACAAAGAATCAAAAGCACATTTCTTTTTATATGCTAAGCTGAAATTCGGAATAAATCAACTCCAATCTAGAATGGGGCTTTAAATATGATTGGATGCTCTCCTAATTGAAGAAAATCTCCTTAAATCTGATAACAAAAGGTTCGAGTTTTGTACCAGGAGGTTCACAAAAAAACTCACAAATAATTGTGAGTTTTTTGTTTATATTCGTTTCATAACAGCTAACAGCTATTAATAGATTTATTTACCTATTTCATACAAGAGCTCTTCGATCTGTTCAATTGTTCTTTTGTACAATATAATCAATGCCAATTTAAGTGTTTAAATACACCACCCAAATCGCAGGAAATTGAATTTGGACCATGTTTTAGGATAAAAACTATAATGTCCTTTATTTAATCTGATTTGGTGAAATACTTTCCTGCGGTTGGCTGGTCTATGTATGACAGATTATTTTTTGTGTTTTTTTATTCTGTCAACTAAAGCTCACCGGCTAGCTAAAATCTGTGATTCATTTATTCAGATTCATCAAATTCGTACTGAAGATCATCCTCCGTAATAATCGTATTTAATGTGCCGTAAGGGTCTTGTTCTCCTACTTCTGCAAGGACTTTAGATTCCTGAATTAATTTTCCTTCAGGACTAAAAAGTTTTATCAGCACCCATTTTCCGCTGCGCTCAAGTTCCTTTATACCATGTTCAGATTTATATTTAATTTTTCCGCTTTGAAGAACGCCCTCTTTTACAACTGCTTTATTGACAGCTTTTCCTTTAGCATACTGTACAATCTGTGCCGTGAAACCACTTGCCTGGTCTACTGGTTGGCTATAGGTATATGCAACAGCTCCATTTTCATCATAAACAGTAGAATTATATATAGTCTGGTCTGCATTGATCTTTGTTTCTGTCTTTAATTTTTCATCCTCCCTGAAAGATTTGGAATGCGCCAGAACACCGTCTTTATAATGCTGTTCAATAAGCCCCTCGTAAAGCGTCCCATTATATGGCATATCATCTTTATAAGTCACTGCTCCTTTGGGTTTTCCATCCGGATAGTAATATCTGATCTCCTGGGTCATTTCATCTTTTAATACCTGTTCGGAAGATAAATTCCCATCTTCATCAAAATACTTCTTCAAAACTGCATATCCATTTTTATAAGTATTAATAGCGCTAAAACCAGAAAAATCATAATTGAATTGATAATCTTCACCGTCTATCGGCTTGTAAAAATCAGTGTCTTTATCATAAGTGTAGGTAAGGTTGCCTATTTGCTTGCCCGTTTCGTCATAGGTTCTTTTGTAGCCGTCTTTTTTGTTTTTCTTTTCTTCCTGCAGAATTCCGCCTTTTTTGGAGTAAATTATACTTTCTGCCACTATTCCGTCTTTATTTTGCTTTTCAATTCTGGCAACCTTCATCGGATTCTGATAATATTCTACTGTTATATGGTCTGAACTGCCGGAACTGTTTGCTCCAAGATATTTTCCTTTTTCACCATAAAATTTAGTTTCATATGACCCTTTGGTGTTGTCAACTACAATTTCATAGCGTATCCCTTTTATATCTTCGTCATAAATCACCGATTTAAAAATATCGGGAGTTTCATGGGTGGTAACCGTGTTATTATAAGACATTTCTTCCGGATCCTTATAGTTGTAAGTTTTTCCTGTAAAAGTGCCGTCCGATTTATAAACCAGATCCTCTAAAACTCTTCCCTGTTCATCAAAGGTCTTAGCCGGTCCAACCTGATTGCCTCCGGAGAATGTTCCCATCGTCAATACTTTGCCTTCAGGATTGTACCATGTAACCTTACCTTCAAAAATCTCACTGCCCGGCGTAGCATCTGAAGCGAGACCTTCCATTTGAAGCGTTCCGTTTTTATAAAAGTCTCTGATTAATGTGAGTTTTCCTTTGTTCTCTGTTTCACGATAATATTCCATTTTGCTCTGGGTTGTTTTTTCCCAATTTTCATCAAAATAGATTTTTTCCTGTGCACCCGCGTGAATACTTATGATCAGGGCGAGAATCGCTGATGTAAATAATTTTTTCATGTTTTTAAAGTTTAGGTTTACGAAAAGGCCATTAAGAAAGGCTTATCTGTGTTGTTTTAGTGCGCTTTCATGCTTAGATTCTTTTCATGCACTTCATACAATTTAATTATTGGTATTTCTTGTATTATATATTTCTTCGTCATTTGTGTTTTTTAAAGAAATATATGAGGCAAATTTGAGGAAAACCGCTCTTTTAGAAAATCCCTGATTTCAGCTAATTTTGCTGATTGAAGGAGAAATGCAATTTGGCTGAAACCAGGGATTGAAAAATCTAATGAGAATAACGATTTTTGGAGAAGCTCATCTTGGCGGTATATATTGTCACATTATTTAAAATTGAATACGAAATATAACCCGGGAGAAATCGCAAAGTAATAAATTTGCCTGCTTTTATCGCCTAAAAAATGTTGATTAATTTTTTTTCTTTTTTTCGTTTTACCATTATCTTTCTATGCCTTGTCTTAGCAGGTCCTGGTGCATCGGCTCAGCAACTCGCCAACAGCCTGGAACAGCAATACAAAAAATACAAACCGGGAAGCACCCAGCGAATGCTGATAACCGGAAAGTACGCACAAGCCCTTTTCTCTAATAAACATGAGAATAAAGCTTTTGCCATTTTAAATGAAAACATTGCTTACGCCAAGAAAGAAACGGACGGAAAATATGCTGCTTATTTGTATACTATTGCGGCCATCAATTACAGACTGTTGGGCAATATTAAAGGCTGTGAAAATGCTTCCAGACTTGCCCAATTCTACGAATTAAAAACAAAAGATCAGGAAACCAAAGGGTATGTAGCCTATGGACTGGGCTGGATCTATGCCCGTAATAATAAAGAAGCCGAAGCAGTTCGTTATTTTTTAAAAGCCTTATCGTTCTATGAAAAAGCGGCCCATTCTGAAAGTTTAAATAACAGGAAAGCATCCGTATACCGTGAGCTCAACAGTATTTATGCGGATTGGAATGAATATGAGCTACAGGAAAAATACAGCAAGTTATCATTGGACATTGCTTTGCGGCAAAACGATCCGATGAATTTATTTGAAGCTTATATGGCCATGGGATATATGTATGAAAAACGTTTTGAATCTACTGATAATAAAAACTTTATCCGCAATGCAGAATCATACTACATCAAAGCGGTGGATACTTATAAGGCTAATAAGTCACGTATGCCGATTCCTTCCAATCTTTCTTTTGTGGCCATAAATCTGGCTAATTTGTATTTAAATTATTTTCCTGAATCCTACAAAGATAAAGCGCTGTATTATGCCAATTTAGCTAAAAACCAGGCTATTGCTACAGAAAATCACAACCATGTAGCCTCCGCAAACGGCCTCCTGGCTGAAATAGCTTTACAGAATGGAAATAATGAAGAAGCGAAAAAACATCTGATAACAGCACTTTCGGAATCAGAATATGATGATGTTACCGATCCGCAGATTAAGCTGTCAATTTTTGAAAATCTTTCCCAACTCTTTCAAAATGAAAATAACTTTAAAGACGCCATATTTTATCAAAAAAAATATATAGAAACTTTTAAAGACATTTATGATCAAAAAAATGCAGCCCTGGGTAAAAAACTGGAGGTTCAATATGAAAGGGAAAAGCAAAAGCAGCAATTACTCCGCTTACAGTTAGCATCTCAAAAGCAGGAACAGCAGCTTAAGGAAATGAGCTGGCAAAGTCTACAACAGGCTCAGCAATTG